>JAZNBA010000001.1:0-22169 GCA_045586785.1 Eubacteriales bacterium
AGTTCCGCTATGCAGCCAACGGTCAGAACTTGATTCGTTGTGCGTGTATCGCACGTGCCGGATATGCTGATATCATTGATATCAGACCGCAGATACAGTTGGCATTGGACTCCTTTAAGCGTGTGCTTGAAGTGGATTCGATCTTGGATATTACTCGTATCAAAAAAGTCAGCGGCAAGGAAAAGCGCGTTTTCAACGATTACGAAAAATGGCCCTGCTATTATCATCTTGATATCCTCGCGCATACATCATCTTGGAAAACCGAGGATAATATCAAGATGCTTGCAGAAGCTGTCAAAAAGCTGATGCGCTCTGACCGCCCCAAATGTCAAGTCGGCGGCGATAGTTGGGTAGGTTATGTCCTTGGAACTGTTGGTTGCCTTAAGGAAGGATACACTCTCGGTTATGACAAGGACGGCGTTCATTATACATATCTCGACCGTGTAGAATGGCTCTGCCGTTGCGGTCTTGCACCCTATATCCCCGAACTACAAGCGGAGGGGGATATTCTCGCCAATGCTATTGACGAAAACGGCATTTGCCGAGCCACCGTTGATGAAAATCAACTGAAAGGCATCAGCACCTACGGCGGTCAGCAGCTTGAGGTCGATTGGAAAACCGATACAAGAAAACTGTGTGATATTACGTTCCGAGTTCTCTTGATAATGCATTATGCAAACGGAGGTAAATATGAGCTTTGACTATCAAAAATCAATAGACTTTCTTCTCCGAAACGGCAGAGATGTGATTCAGTACCGTTTGCATAAAGACATACTCCATGATCTCACCGAAGCTGAGGAAGAACTGCTTCTTGAAAAGGTGATGCAGACACCCGAATATCAGTTGCTTTTAACTCACGTTAAGCCCAACGGATACATCGGCATTGGTATGCACTCTTGGGAGAAATTCAAAGCATCACATCTTGATGACGGAGAAAACGCCGCAAGACTCTTACATAATTACGGTATCCCCAAGGATATGCCTATAGTGCAGAATTTTGTAAAAGCCATGCGTGACGATGCGATATTGGAGCAAGTGTTTTCGTATTACAACCCCGAAAAGGTACGCTTTGAAACACGCAGTATCGGCATCAACAGCGGCTCGTCTCTTGATGTTACGCTGTACGCTTGTCAGGCATTGCTCGGATATGGTGACGATCCCGAAATGCGACATTTCGTTGATGCTTCTTATAAGGCATTTGTCAGCTTACTTGATTACGAGTCGGCAGATGAGATCACGACCTTCAATCCGAATCTCAAGAGAAAATATAACTATCCCACCATCACGCCCGACACCTATTTCCCATGCCAATACCATCTTGAAACCTTGGCTGAAACGCAGAGTTGGCGTACAGAGGAAAGCATTGCCCGTCTTGCTGAAGCAATCGACCACCACGACAGAATCACAAAGGATTTCGGTGGCTTTGCGGTAAAGATCAACGGCAAGCAGGTAGGACCCGGTTGGGCATATATGAATCCATTTTTCGCTCTGTCATTTCCGCAGAAAGCTCCCAATCACAGAAAGACATTGACCGCACTTGCGAAGGTAACGGGAGATAGAACGCAAGTAGTAAAAGAGTCAGTAGAAACTTTGCTCAAAATGTTGTCCGAGGATGGCGTACTCCGTACCACGTTCACCTCGTCTTACGAAAAAAGCCGTTTCAAAGATAATTTCCGCAGCGGACATCCTTATGCGGAGATCGGACTTGAACCCGACCATAGAAAAGATACGGCGATATGGTGTGAGCTTACATTTTGGGCAGTTGAATTTTTGCATATAATTGAAAATATGAAGTAGCAAAGGACGGTATATAGATGGCTGAAATCATAAAAACATTCAAAGAAGAAATCCCATCAATGCGTTTTATCGGCAAAAAGTACCCGAATTTCGGACCCATGTGGGGCGAGTGGTTTGCGAACGGCTGGTTTGATCAGCTTGAAGCGACGATGGGCGGTGTAGAGAAGATAACTGCCATTTGGGAAAACGGCGGCGGTTATGTCGGTCTTGAGCGCCGCGCGGAGGGACAACCCTTTGAATATTGGATAGGTATGTTCACTCCGGAGAATACAGCAGTGCCCGAAGGATTTGACAGTATTGACTTTTCCGGCGTCAGCCTCGGCACGTGTTGGATATACGGCACAGAAAAAACGGTGCATAACACAAAGGCTTGCAAAGGCGCAGTCATCGATGCAGGTCTTGAGCTTTGGACGGACGATGGCGGCGGTGTGTGGTCGTTTGAAAATTGCACCTGCCCGAGATATACCACGCCCGATGAGCAGGGAAACGTCATAATGGATTATTGCTATTTTGTAAAATAACTCTATAACCAACAAGACATACGGTATTTCAGAAAGGATCAAATTATGTATTACCGTCATAATTTAGATTATACATACCCCGAGCGCAGTGACCAACATATGCTGGTTCTCAAGCGCACGCGTGAGGTGCATCTTGACGAGAACTACGACTATATGCCGCATGGAGCATGGTTTCGCATCAAGCGAGCGCTTGTGGCGGCTGTGCTTCACGCCGTTGTGTTTCCGCTTACGCATCTGACCCACGGACTACGCATATACGGTCGTAAAAATCTTAAAAAGCACAAAAAAGAGCTGAAAAACGGCGCTATTACCATTTCAAATCACGTATTTATGTGGGATTATCTTTGCGTGCTCAAAGCTATTCGGCCGCATATCAGCTATTTTCCTGCGTGGAAGCCCAATTTTGAGAGCGGGTTTCATACGTTTATGCGTATACTCGGCGGTATGCCTATACCCGAGGGTGATATTCACGCTATGATATCCTTTAAAAAGGGAATGGATGAGGTTGTAAAAAGCGGACGCTGGCTGCACGTATTTCCAGAGGGCTCGCTATGGTATTTTTATCCCGATATACGACCGCTGAAGCCGGCGGTATTTATGTATGCCGCAAAGTACGACAAGCCGCTGATTCCCATTTCCATGTCATTCCGTCCGCGCCGCGGCTTCAGGAGATTATTCGGTAAGGGGCCTTTTGTGGATCTTCATATTGCCGAACCAATTTATGCCGATAAGTCGTTGCCCACTCGCGCGGCGGCGGACGAGCTTCGCGCAAGAGCATACCGCATCATGCAGGAAATGAACGGTATTCATCCGGGTGATCCTACCTACAATGAGGATCAGAATATAGATAACTATCGCAAGACGATGTAATAGATTTAATATTAATTTTTAGAAAGATTTTTTAAGAGGTAACTGTTATGCGTAAAAATTTCGGAGACAAAACCTGGCTTTATCCTATGCCTGTGCTGATAGTCGGCACGTATGATGAGAACGGCGATCCCAACGCGATGAATGCGGCTTGGGGCGGTGTTTACGACACCAATCAGGTCATGGTCTGCCTTGCGGATGACCACAAGACCACGGAAAATATCAAAAAAACAGGAGCGTTTACCGTCAGCTTTGCAACCGCCAAGATGGTGGTGCCTTGCGACTACGTGGGTATTGTTTCGGCAAACGATGTGCCCGACAAATTTGCAAAAGCAGGTTTTCACGCTATAAAAAGCGAATACGTTAACGCTCCGATCATTGACGAGTTGCCCATGACCGTGGAGTGCAAGCTCATCAAGTTCAATGAGGACGGAATATGTGTCGGCGAGATCGTCAACGTGTCTGCCGATGATAGCATACTTGACGAAAAGGGAAGGATCGACGCGAAAAAGCTGGATCCCATCATTTATGATGGCGTGACTCACGTATACCGGCGCTTCGGCGAGAAGGTCGGTCAGGCGTTCTCGGACGGCAAGAAGATTAAGTGAAAAACGCTGTGTGATCCTTTTTTCAGGGATATGTTAAAAAGTATTTTAACCGGAGAAAATAAATGTGGTTTGAATATTTGGTCGTAACGCTTGCGGCGGCGATGGCAGGCATAGGCACGGGTCTTGTGGGACTCAGCGCGGCAACGGCAATGGTGCCGCTTTTGATAGTTTTGTGCCCGACTTTTGGCGGTGAGCACGGAGCGTATATGGCAACGGCGATTGCTCTTGCAAGCGATATACTTGGTTCGGCGGTGACTACGGGAGTATACGCGAGAAACAAGAAAATTGATTTGAAGCACGGATGGCTTATTGCGGCGTGCATTATCGGTATGTGCACGGTAGGCTCAATTGCCGCTTACTTTACCCATCAGACCGTGCTTGGTGGTTTTTCACTTTTTCTCTGTGTAGCCATTGGTATTCGTTTTCTTGTTAAACCGGAGTCAAAACAGCGCCCCGAAAAGGACCGCAAGGCAAAGCTGACATTCAAGGAAATAGCCGTATCGCTGTTTTTCGGACTGACTATAGGCTTTGGTACAGGCTTTTTCGGAACGGGCGGAGGCATGATGATGCTGATAGTGTTTACCGCAATGCTTGGATATGACCGCATGACTGCTGTCGGCACGTCCACATTTATTATGACATTTACAGCGCTGATCGCTTCTGTCAGTCACATTCTGATCGAGCCGACCATCATTTTTGAATGTTGGGATTTTCTGCTGATCTCTATTGCTGTCGCTACATTTTTTTCACTTGCCAGCGCAAAGTTTGCCAACAAAGTCAAGGGCAAGACCGTTGGATATGTAACTGGCGCGATATTGTTTGTTCTCGGCATTTCGATGTTGATTATAAATAATATTGATGCTGTAAATACGCTGTATCTGACTGAATTTTTGAAAGTATTTGGAATTTATATAGGATATATTGTGGCGCTGGCTGTGGTGTTGATAATTGTTCGCTTTACTACCAAGGTGCCTGATTATATATTCCGTAAGCTGTTGCATTTTGTCGCATTTACATCCATACTGCCGCTTGTGCTGTCAACGGATATATGGTGGATAGCGTCAGCTGTGGAAGTGTTTTTCTTGATACTTGTCATTGTCGCGCTGCTGTTTTTTGAAAAGTTCTCCTTCTATAAAGGATTGTTTGTAGAAAAGAGAAAACATGAGGTCATATTCAGCTTTATAGGATTGTTCGGACTTATGACGGCATTGATCGCTGTTTTCTGGGGCATTTTCGGCTCGGAGCATCTTTACATTGCCATTACAGCAATAATGGCATGGGGTCCCGGAGACGCTGTAGCGGCTATTGTGGGCAGAAATTGGGGCAAGCATAAATTGCAGGGCAAAATGATCGAAGGTGTGAAATCGGTAGAGGGATGCGTCGGTATGGCGATCACTTCGTTTGTGTGCTCGTTCGCGACGCTGATAACAATGTCAGGTCTTGCATGGTATATGGCTTTGATCTTTGCTTTTGTAACGGCACCGATCGCGTCACTCACAGAGCTGTTTACTAAAAAAGGATGGGATACGGTCACAGTCCCCGTGATATCCGCGCTGGTGCTGAGTATTTCGATGATTTGGTGAGTAACCTATAGTTTTTTGCCCTGCCGATAAAGTCGGTGACAAAACGGTTGGGAAGAAAAAAAGTACTGTGGAGATCATATTCTTATGTCAAAATATTCGATAAATAAAGAGTTTTCACCTTTTTCGCATTTTGCGCCGCCCATACGCAACGCAAAAATGGCAGGATGGATGGGCTCAAAAATGAAGCCGCCCGGATGGGTGGTAAAAAATCGTGGTGGCGAAATCACCATCACAAAAGAAAATATTAAAAGCTATGGCGGAGCAAATGTTTCGATATTTGTCATCACGCCGTATCAGCTCAAAGTGGATGCCCCCTGCCTTGTTTACTATCACGGCGGCGGATTTTTCTTTGAGGGGGCGGGGTATCACTACAAGCTCGCAAAGCAATATGCCCTTGAATGCGGGTGCCGCGTGATGTTCGTGCAGTACCGACTTGCCCCCAAGCACCCGCATCCGACACCTGCCGAGGATTGCTATGCTGCTCTGCGGTGGACCTTTGAAAACGCGGAGCAATTGAAAATTGACAAACAAAGGATAGCCGTTGGCGGTGACAGCGCAGGCGGCGCGCTGGCGGCGGCGGTTTGTCAGATGGCACGAGACCGAGGCACGGATATGCCGCGCTTTCAGCTTCTTGTCTATCCCGTGACCGACCGCAGAATGAATTACGATTCCTGCCGAAAGTTTACCGATACGCCCATGTGGAACGCAAAGCTCTCGGTCAAAATGTGGCAGGGCTATGTGCAGAACGAGAACGCGTCCGATATAGCCTACGCATCACCCATGGAGGCGGATCGCTTTGATGGTTTGCCAAGTGCATATGTGGAAACCGCCGAATTCGATTGCCTTCATGACGAGGGAATAGCATATGCCCACGCTTTGAAAAATGCGGGTGTTGACGTGATGCTGAACGAAACAAGCGGCACGATGCACGGATTTGACATCGTAGAAAAAGCCCCGACTACAAGGGCGGCGGTTAAGGCAAGGATAGAGTTTATGAAAAAGCATTTTTGTGTCCGATAAAACGTATAGCAACAGACAGTTGCTTGTTAACTATATCAATCCGTAGTATAATATGATCACAACAAATGAAGGCGGTGATTTTATGGAAACAAAGGATATTATTCTTGAACTCAGAACGAAAAAAGGACTTTCACAGGAGGCCCTTGCCGAAAAAGTGTTCGTAACGCGTCAGGCGGTTTCCCGTTGGGAGAACGGCGAAACGGTACCAAACACAGAAACGCTAAAGCTGCTTTCAAAGGAGTTTGACGTGTCAATCAACACGCTTCTCGGCTCGCCGCGTCAGCTTATCTGTCAATGTTGCGGAATGCCTCTTGAGGACTCCAACATAAGCAAAGAAACCGATGGTTTTTTTAATGAGGAATATTGCAAATGGTGTTATGCCGACGGAAATTTCTGCTATACCAGCCTTGACGAGCTGACCGATTTTTTAGTAGAACATATGTCAAATGAGAATTGGCCTGCAGAGCAAGCGCGATCTTATTTCGAAGAGCAGCTTCCGAAGCTTAACTATTGGAAAAAGTACGCAGAGATTGGCGGAGACGAAAAATTTGCCGAGTTCAAAAAGCAGCTTATCAGTGAATTTAATGACTTGCATATCGAGGGAATGCCCCGGGTCACAACGCTGAACTACCTTGTGGGCGGATACATTAATATGGAATATTCGCTTCCGAACGGGCAAAAGGTGAAATTCCTCGACGATAACGCTACATATCTCGGTTACCAGCTTGAGTGTGAGTTCGGCGGGAACCGTTGCTTTGGCATAGCAGCCAATATGGATTTTCTCCTTGTCTGTACCTATGAGCAAAACGGAGAAAATCCCGAGCTTGTGATTTATAAGAAAAGATAAAAAATGCCGTTTGGAGTTATTGAACTGCAAACGGCATTTTTAATAATTTCTGTTGACAAAAGTGCGGGCGTATGTTATAATAGGTTGGGCTCAATTGAATTGAGCTATATTTTTGGAGGCGCGATATGAACGCATACGATTTCAAAGTAAAAAAACAAGACGGCAGTGAGGTTTCTCTTTCTGAGTACAAGGGTAAGGTGTTGCTTATTGTCAACACCGCAACTGGATGCGGATTTACTCCGCAGTACACCGAGCTTCAGGAGCTTTACACGGAATTCTCAGCCGAAGGCTTTGAGATCCTCGATTTCCCGTGCAACCAGTTTGGGAATCAAGCACCCGGAAGTGACGACGAGATACACACTTTTTGCACAGGTCGCTTTGGTATTACTTTCCCGCAGTTTGCAAAGATTGACGTAAACGGCGAGAACGCGATCCCTCTTTACAAATGGCTTACAGAGAACACCAAGTTTGAGGGCTTCGGCAAGTCGCCCATGGCTCTTGTGATGTCGGGTGTTGTGAAGAAGATGGACAAGGATTACAAGAACAATGGAAACGTAAAATGGAATTTCACCAAGTTTCTCATTGACCGTAACGGCGAGATCATAGCACGCTTTGAGCCAACCGATATGAAAAAGCTGAAAGAAGCAATCAAGAGGTACCTTTGATTTATAAGTACTTGATAATTCAACTGAATTGTGTTATAATGTAAGCACTGTATCAAACTTGGAGGTGTCCTATGAGCAAATCTGAATACGATGCGTTGAAGCTTGAAAACCAGCTCTGTTTTCCGTTGTATGCCGCCGCACGCGAGGTGGTCAAAAGATACCGTCCTTACCTTGACAAGCTTGATCTGACCTATACGCAGTATATCACGATGATGGTAATGTGGGAGCAAAAGGAGATCACCGTCAAGACTCTTGGCGAGAAGCTGTTTCTTGATTCGGGAACAATGACGCCCGTGCTCAAAAGCCTTGAAGCGAAGGGCTACGTTGTGCGCAAGCGAAGCACGACCGATGAACGCTCGGTCAGCGTATATCTGACCGACAGCGGCGAGGTTTTAAAGGAAAAAGCAGTTGAAGTTCCCGCCAAGGTTGCAGGTTGCGTAGGGCTGGAAGCTGATGAAGCAATGAAGCTTTATGAGATACTTTATAAGATTTTGAAGATATAATAAACGACCGCTGAGGACAAAATGCCTCAGCTGTATTTTTATATCCCATAGGTGCCCGTCAGCGGATCCTTGAATATACCGATCTCGGGCGTTAGGAACGTGAAAACGACAAAGAGCAGGGCAATAGAGCAAAGCGCAATAATAGCCGTTTTGTGTGATCTGCATCGCAACTTTTCAGCTTTGAACAGCCGTGTTTCGTAAATATACGCTATCGCGGCGCAAACAAAGAAAATGGCGATATTTATCCAATCGGGAGATTTGCCGAACACACCGTTGCAGGTGTAGAATATCACGGGAATCAGAATGATCCCGAGAAGAATTCCGCGCAGCTTAACGCACCAAAAATCTTCTCTGTCCTTGAAGAAAAAACTTTGTATGACGGCGTAAATAAACATGGGCCAGAACAGCAGCTTCATGTGCTCCCAGGTCGATTCGTTTATGCCCGATATGGGTGCTATCCACACCGCATCACCCAGCCATTCGTACAAAAAATGTAGTATTGTGCCTCCGAGTGAGGTCACGCCGAAGCCTATCAATTGCCAAAGTCCTATCGAGCGTTTCATATGCTTTAGTCCTCCTGTGTTGTAGTATATTTTATGACATATCAAATAAAGATATGCGGCGCACGGGAAAACATATCTGTTATAATAAATGGCGTTTCTTTGATGATTGGCTGATCATATTTTCCTTAAATGGATTGACAAGCGAGGAAAAAAGATGTATAATATATTTCGTCAAAACGCAATATAATATTTCGCCTTGACGAAATATAAGTGCTGCGTTTTTTTGGAAGGAGCATCATGAGCATGGAATATTTGAAAATTGATGAGATAGCGAAGCAGTGGGGGCTGGGAGTCCGCCGTATTCAGCTGCTGTGTGCCGAGGGCAAAATTGAGGGTGCTGTAAGATTCGGGCGAGACTGGATGATCCCCAAGGATGCAAAAAAACCCCTTGACGGCAGAACCCGTGCAGGTCGTGCGCTTGCCAACGAAAATATGCCGCTGCCACGCAAAACTCCCTTTCTTTACATGACCGATCTTTACCACACCCCCGGAACTGCCGACAGCGTAGGTGAAAGTCTTGCATACAATCACGAGGCACAGGTGCTTTTTGAGGCAGAGGTGGCTTACTCACGCGGCGAGATAGATAAGGTTTACGATATAGCCAGCTACCTTTTGAGCAAGCATTCCGGATTTTACGCCATTATTTCCGCAGGTATGCTGCTTGCTATGTGCGCGGTATGGAAGGGCGATATTGAAATGTGGCGCAAAGCCAAAATACATATATCCGAAGCACCCGCCAAAAACGACGATGACCGAGATACTATGCTTCTTGCCATAAGTGCCGTGGATATTATGATATATAATGTTGAAAGCTTCCCGGAATGGTTTAAAAAGGGGCGTTTTGAGCCGATTCATAAGGATGCGTATCCCGCCGCCAAGGTGTATTACGCCAAATATTTGTACGCGCTGGGGTATGCCGTTGCAATGGGACTTGTCAAGGTGGAGGGAACGCAAGGACTTTATATCATGTCGGTGATCTCATTTTCGGTAGAGCCTATGATCGCATGGGCAAAAGCGAATAATACCATTATGTCCGAGATCTATCTGCGGCTGACCTGCGCCGCGATCTATCATAACTGCGGCAATGAGGAGGACGCGATCTACCACATCGACAAAGCCATCGAACTGGCGCTCCCCGACAAATTTTACGGCGTATTTGCCGAGTATTGCCGTGCGCTTGACACACTGATCGAGCGTCGCTTATCGCTGGTGGACGAGCAAGCGTGGAGCGAGGTCAAAAAGCTCTACAAGGTGTACAACGAGGGCTGGTCACAGTTGTCGGGGGCTGTTCGCGGCAAAAAGATCATTACCACACTCTCAGCCAAGGAACGTGAGGTAGCAAAGCTGGCAGCGTTTGGTATGACAAATCCCGAGATAGCGGAAAAGCTGCATATGTCGCTTCCCGCAGTGAAGCAAGCTATACGTATTACAATGGAGAAATCGGGTATGTCACGAGATCAGTTTGCGGCGATACTGTAACGTATATCATATCTGTTTTACCCCCCAAAAGATATAGAGGTCAGCGAAAAAATATCCGATTTTTCTTGTTTTAGGTAATAAAAAAATTTTTGAAAACGTGCTATCATTTATGCAACATAAGTGGTAGCGCGTTTTTCGCGTTTATGGGAAGGAGGGTAGTATGCTAAAAGTCCAAACAGAAAAAGAAAGACACACCGAAGGCGAGCTTTACAAAACAGTCGAACTGCATGGCAGAACCTTTACGTTGTATTACGGATATTATGATGAATGTGACAGAAGAAATCCGCTATGCGAGCCTATCGTGATCTATCCCGACTTTACCAAAGAGCCGACATACACCGACGAGGGCGAGCCCTTTGTGACCATGATGCAGGATGCTTGCCTACATTATATAGGAAATGCCAATCACTCTCCCAATACCACCTGTGCCGAATGTAAATACTTTAGGCGCGGCAAGGAATGGTTCGGCATATGTCGGGCAGAATCCAATCGCAAGAACGAATAGCGCCGCGGGCGCACAATATAAATTAAATGAAAATTATTCACATAAATGATTCAAGGAGAAACACAATGAAAAAAAGAATTTTAAGTATTATACTTTCCATAGCCGTTTTGCTCGGCATGGTTCCAACCGTGGCGCTGACCGCGTTTTCGGCAACAACCACAGGCACCCCCGCCGCTCCCACCGTCACCGGCGTTTCCTTTAATGAGAGCAGCCCGGCTTATAACAGTGCAACCAATACATTTAACGTAAGCGACGCAAATCCCTTCATACTTACAATTACGGGCGAGCGACTTTCGGAGCTTACCGGCAACAAGCTGCGCGCGCTGTTCTTTGGCGACGCTCAGGGCTCGGGCGGAGTCATTATTGACGTTACGGTTGAATCCGACACAAGAGCTTACGTGAGTGTGAATACGTCCAGACTTACATATATACTCAACAATGCTATAGGCGCTGGCTCTCGCTCAACAAAGGCTACGAGCGTAATGGTTCAAAACGACGGCGTAACGGTCGGAACTGTCAACGTGAACCTTGTTCACGCACCGGTGGCAGTTCCCGTTGACGCTGCAATTGAAGTTACCAAGGATTTTGCCGATTGGGACAAAGCACAAGGATTTACCTTCATTCTGGAAGCAGTTACCGCGGGCGCGCCGATGCCTGCAAGCAATACGGCAGTTGCAACGGAAGCTGCTCCGCTTGCCTCCTTTGGAAATATTACCTTTGAATCCGAGGGAACTTACAAATATACCATCATCGAGGTCTATGACGGAATACCCGGCGTCATCTACGACACGACTGCGCATGAGGTCGTCGTTACCGTAACCCGGGGTGATGACAATACTCTGACTGCTTCAGTTAGATACGACGGCGAAGAGAGCCTGGTCATCACCAACACCTACATGAAGCCGGCCTACATTGCCGCCGTAGACGTGGCAGACGGCACCGAGATCCAGGGCGCAACCATTCAGCTACTTGATGAGCAAGGCGACGTTGTTGACGAATGGGTATCTACAGTCGAGGCTCATGAGGTCTTTGGCTTGATCGCAGGCGAAATATACACGGTTCATAATACCGTAGCTCCAATCGGATATACTATCGCCACCGATACCCAGTTCCGTTTAGATCAATACGGCAATGTTATCAGCACAGGAAGTGTTGACCAATACGGCGTGATCCTGGTTGAGCTTGCCAAGACTCTCACCAATGTTGCCTCCGTCACCGTTGGCGGCAACACTACCAACTACACCGATCTTGAGGAAGCATTCGAGGCGGCGGCAGGTGCCAGCGGCTCGACCCTCACCCTGCTCGACAACATTTCGCGCGACAAGGCGATCACCGTTAAAAGCGGTAATTTCACCGTCGATCTGAACGGTAAGACCTGGGAATGTACGAACGGAAGAGTAATTGACCTTCAGAACGATGCCAAGCTAAGGATCGTTGACGGTTCAACCAATAAAAACGGTAAGCTTTTGGCTTCAAATAATGGCACGCCCGCGATCAGTATGCGGAATAATGCTGAGCTTGAGATAGCCGGCGGCACCGTGGAAAGTATGACCGGCTATGCAGTAGATATGTCGTTATCAGGCAACGCGACCTCTGCCAAACTTGTTATTTCGGGCGGTAAGCTGATTACAAACGGTAATGTTACTATATTCGCTTTTGGTAGCTCGATCACTATTACAGGCGGTACTTTTGAACATAATGACAGCAACTCCGCCGCACATATTTATTTCCGTACGGGCGCTGTCGATCTTTCCGGTCACCCGGATCCTTCGGGCATAAATATTGCTGTCATCCATATTAACGGCGACATAACCTTAGGCGAAGATACCCTTAACCTGCCCAACGGCTACGTTATGCTTGACTATTACGGTCAAGCACAGACCACACTTACGAACGGTTATTTATATGAAGTAGGCAAGGCGACTGCGCCTGTTGACCCCGAGGTCAAATGGGGCGCATCGGCAGACGCGCTGACAAACAGCGGCACCCTCGCTGAGGCGATCACGGCAAATGCCGCATATATTCAGCTGCAGAAGGATATCACGTCCGACAGCACGCTGTACTTCCAAAACTCCGTCACGATCGATCTGAACGGAAAGGCGCTGACGGCCGCCGACGGACACTATGGCGTATTTGGCCTCTACGATCTGACAATCACCGACAGCAGCGCAGCCGGAGGCGGCAGCCTGACCGGCACAGCCAACGACGAGGGCAGCAGCGGCGTAGGGGTCCAGGGCATCATCACCGTCAAAGGCGGTACGCTGACCGGCACAGGCGACGACTACGGCGTATTTAGCGGCGGCAGCATTATCGTCACGGGCGGCAGCTTGACCGGCGAGGGTGGCACCGGCGTATGGGCCCCCGGCGAGATCACCGTTTCGGGCGGCAGCCTGTCCGGTACGGGAACGGGCGAAAACAACGGCTATGGCGTATTTGCCGGCGACCCCGTCATCGTGGAGAATGACGGTAAGATCACCGCAACGGGTGCAACCGCTGTATACATCACCAACGAAACCGACTCCAGCTATACCGTAGAGTCCGAGACGACCGATACGGCGACCGGGCTGACCACCGTCGTTCTCGTTGCAAAGGCTGCAACATCCACCTACACTGTCACGGTGAACTCCGCCGAAAACGGTACCGTAACTGCTGACAAGACCGAGGCAGCTGAGGGTGAGACGGTTACCCTTACCGTCACCCCCGCGGACGGCTACGTTATTGATACTTTTATCGTTACCGATGCGGACGGCTACGTAATACACGATGACATATCTTACTTTACCATGCCTGCGTACAACGTTATCGTCAAAGTAACGTTTGCGCCGGATCCCAAGATCACAGATATATACGTTCCCGAGGAAACTCCCGGCTATGATCCCGAGACCAAGGAATTTGTGATAACACCCGAGAATCCCCTTATTTTCGTGTGGGAGGGCGTGTCACTTCACCTGATTCCCGATGAATGGCAGATCCTCCTTGCGGGTTTGTCGCATAATGTTTCGGTATGCGGACCTGCATACGCATTCACGAGTGACGTTACCGAAACGAAGGTCACGTTCAACGTGAACTTCTCCGATTGTTTGTCTGTGCTTTACTATATAGACGGTTCCTATATTGGAAAAACGGTAGATTATAGTCAGGAAAATGCTCAACTCTCCGACGTAAAGTTATATTACAGCTACGTAACCGTTGTACAGGGAGAGAATGGAACCATCTCCGTACCCTACGGCATGGATCCCGGTGAAACGGCAACTATCACCATTACCCCGGACGAGGGATACGAGCTTGATACTCTCATCGTCACCGATGCCAATGGCGACCCCGTGACGGTAGAGAACAACACCTTTACCGTTCCCGCAGGCGGCGCTACCGTAACCGCGACCTTTAAGGTAAAGTATGCGACCATTATTGATCTTAACAATGCGGTAAAAGCACTTGAAGAAAAGATCGCGGCACAGGTCGATCCCGACGAGCTTGCAGATGCAGTTACAGAACTGGAAGCATTGATCAACGCTGCAAAGGCTTATGCCGATACGCAGGATGCAGCTTTGAAGTCCGAGCTTGAAGCAGCTATCGCGAATGCCATCACCGCATCCGAAACCGCTTTAAAGGACTGGGTAAACGGTGAGCTTGAACAGACATTGAAGGATATTGCTGATCTTCAAGCCGAACTTTCTGCATTAGCAGGCAGTGCTGCTACCGACTCGGAGCTTGCCGCAGCCGTTGCCGCACAGCAGGCAGCGCTTGATGGGGCAAAGAGCGACCTCACCGCTGCTTACGAGAAAGCCATTGAGGATGCCATCAACGAGAACAACGGAAAGATCAGCATAGAGATCACCGTAGCCGTAAAGGCCGCACAGGACAATTTGCAGGCACAGATCGATTCCATCATAGACGAGATTGAAAAGGTCAAGGCTCGCTTGGATATTGCCGAGGCAGACATCATTTCCATCAATCAGCAGATTGCTGCTATCAACAATTCAATCAATGAATTGCAGAATGCAATCAATAGTGGATCAACAGACCTCTCCGCAGAGATCGCGGCTTTGAACAAAGCTCTTATAAACGCTAAGGCGGCTCTTGAAAAGGCCGATACCGAGAACAAGGCTGAGCTTGTAAAGAAGATCGAAGATGCAGATAAGGCACTTGACGAAGCAATCAAGGCAGTTCAGAAGAACCTTGAAGATGCGAAGAACGAATTGCAGAATGCGATCAATGCTAACGAGACCGATATCGAAGAAAAGGTCACAAAACTTAACCAAGCCCTTGAATCCGTCAAGGCGGCTCTTGAAGCAACCGACGCGGCTAACAAGGAAGCTCTTGAAAAGGCACTCGTAAATGCGGAATCCACTCTGCGCGAGGCTATCGGCGGCGTGCAGTCCGATCTCGATACCACCAAGGCAAATCTGGATAAGGCTATCGAGGATCTCAACAAGGCTATCGCCGACGGCGATAAGCAGCTTTCCGACGAGATCGACGCGCTTGAAAAGGCGCTTGACGACGCAAAAGCAGCTCTTGAAGCAGCAGACGCGGCTAATAAGTCCGAGCTTGAAGGCAAGATCACAGAAGCGCAGAATGCGTTGCAATCCGTCATCGATAAGGTGGCAAAAGATCTTGAGGATGTTGAACAGAAGCTGGCAGATGCAATTATAGATGGCGATACTATGCTTCATAATAAAATTAACGCCCTAACCGCATCTCTCAATGCGGCGAAGGAGGCTCTTGAAAAGGCAGACGCCGATAATAAGGCAGAGCTTATCGCAAAAATCCAAGCGGCTGAGGCTACTCTTGATGCGGCAATCAAGGCAGTACAGAAAAATCTCGATGATGCAAAGGCACAGCTTAACAAGGCTATTGCGGACGGAGATACTGAGCTTGGTGGCAAGATCGCGGCTCTCAACGATGCTCTCGCATCTGCAAAATCGTCTCTTGAAGCAGCCGACGCGGCAAATAAGAGCGAATTGATCGCTAAGATCGATGCAGCTGATGCAGCGCTCCAAGCGGCTGTTGATGCTCTTTCCAAAGAGTTGAACAGTGCAAAGCAAGCACTTGAAAATAAGGACGCAGAGCTTGAGGCAAAGGATGCCGCACTGGAAAACAAGGATAGCGATCTGCAAACCTTTATCATCATCGTATGCGTCATTTCCGGAGTATCATTTGTCGGATGCGGTACTCTCACGGTACTTTACATAATCGACAAAAAGAAAAAACCAATTAATAAATAGTCTGCGGCGACTTATGTACGCACAGATTTAAAACCAAATGACGGCGGCTTGATCTCAAGCCGCCGTCCGTCTATATCAACGGGCATGTGTAGCCTATATCTGTCTTATAAATGAGCGAGGATCACCTAAGTGAAAATGCTATGACGCTTATCTTCGGGGGCATATGCCTCTTTTCTTTTTGCCTTGCTTGTAGAATTGTATTGAATCAAAGCCTTTTTTATGGTATAATTATGTATCAACAAAATTTCGCTGAGGAGGTATCGATGAATCAATATCTGAAAAATCTGAATAAGATCGAATTCGTCGTGACCTACGCCTGCACGGGGAAGTGCCGTCACTGTTCCGAGGGAGATCACACGTACTGCGGCGAGCATATCAATCCGCAAATTGCCGCGGATGCGGTGCGAAAGATCGCGGCGGAGTATGATATCAAAACGGTCATGACCTTTGGCGGTGAGCCGCTTTTGTACACGTATGCGGTCTATGAGATTATGACAGCCGCCAAAGAACTGAATATCTCCAAACGCCAAGTCATTACCAACGGCTATTTTTCAAAGAATGCCGACAAGATCCGCGATGTCGCCGAGCGACTTGCCGCGTGCGGTGTGAATGATCTGCTGTTGTCGGTGGACGCGTTTCATCAAGAAACGATTCCGCTTGATGTGGTGAGACATTTTGCAGCCGAAGCAAAGAAGTGTGGCATACCGATCCGCCTTCAGCCTGCGTGGCTTGTGAGTGTAACGGATGACAATCCGTACAACAGAAAGACGAGAGAAATTCTCGACAGCTTTGCCGATATGGAGCTTCCCGTGGGAGAGGGTAATGTCATTTTTCCCGAAGGAAACGCGCTGAAATATCTTGCGGAGTATTTCACGTACAATCATCCCGAAAATCCATACGTGGAGGATCCGTGCGACGTGCGGTGTTTGTCATTTGAGCCGAATGGAAACGTTCTCGGCGGGAACGTGTATGAGCGCGATATTATGGAGATTTTAAGGGATTATGCGCCGTAGTGTCGATATTGAGGAACTGTATCGGAAATGCGGATTAGATAAGACCAAAGATTATTGATAATCTTGGAGGAATACTATGGTAATTGGAATTGAGTCTGTATATGGAGATAAGCGAATTGTTGGAAAGACAATGTCGCTTGATGAGTTAAAAAACGCAGTGAAAGAAATACTTGAAAAACATGAAGAAACAAACTTTGCTTCCGCGTTTTGCTCAAGATTTGGATATAAAGAAATGCCGTATAATGATGGTTATGCAGCTTATATAGTGGATCTTGACACCAGTATGGTATTTGTAACCTCATATACATTCCCCAAAGAGCTTGATGGTGCAAAGGTTCTATATTTCACTGAAAGAGGTGTTTTTGAACCTGTATATTATCCCGGCGGTGAAGTGGCTCATAATGTTGCTTATCTTGCTATTTGTAAGTATGATAATGACGAGGCATACTATATTTTCCATTGCGATGAAAGTTTAGAGGTCGTTGCTGACGATTGCTGGGATAATATCGAATTTTGCAAGGAATATATGCCCGGATACGATGTAAAATGGCTCGAACACAAAGATTGACAGGACATATGGAGAAACAATATGACCAACCGAGAAATTTTGAAAATTGCCATGGCACAATCCGCCATGGATCTTTGCGCCATGCCCGATGACTTTGAAAAGCACGAGAACGTGGTGGTCACGTCATATGAAAACGAGGGCGCAAGACGGTATTTGAAGCTCCCGTTTTCCTGTCAGCTCGTGTCATACGGCAATAACGTGGTGGCATCGGTATCACCCGAATTTCGCGAGATCGCGGAGAATTACATAAACAAATATCCCGTTGAGCATCTGTTTGAAACGCCGCATTTGCACGTTCTGAACGATGCGCTGATGGAAAAAGGGCAAAAGATCTGCTTTATGGCGGAGTATTTTTTGCCGGATGTGGACGCTCTGCGCGAACGGGTCGTCGAAGGCGCCGACCCCTACGAGGTGAGGTTACTCACACAAGAAGACTTTGCCGACCTATACCTGCCCGAATGGAGCAACGCGCTGTGCGAGCAGCGTAAGGAGCTTGATGTGCTCGGCGTTGGCGCATACGACGGTGAGCGGTTGGTTGGACTTGCGGGTTGTTCTGCGGACTGTGACATCATGTGGCAGATCGGCATTGACGTACTTTCTGCATATCGCAGGCAGGGAATCGCCTCGGCACTTACCAGCCGTCTTGCCATCGAGATTCTGAATCGCGGAAAAGTGCCGTTTTACTGCGCCGCCTGGTGTAATATCAAATCCGTCCGCAACGCCATCAAAAGTGGTTTCCGTCCCGCGTGGGTAGAAATGACGGCAAAGCCGTGTGAGACGGTGGACGAGATGAATCAATAATGAAAAAACGAAAGAGAATCAACGGCTATGGAATCCAGACAACTTCCTCACGGAAATGAAAATGAAAAAATCAGCGTGCTTGGTCTTGGCATGGGCGGTATCGGAAAGACGCCCGTTGATGAGATCGAAGCGATCATACGCAAGGCGATTGACCACGGCATCAACTTTTTTGACCTTTGCACGGCAGGCGCGTCCTATGCGCCCATCGGCAGAGCCATCAAGGATTGCCGAGAAAACGTGTTTTTGCAGGTGCATTTCGGTGCCGTATATGATGAGAACGGAGAGTTCGGCTGGTGCCGCGATTTTGACACCATCAAAAAGACCTTCCTTTGGGAGCTTGATCAGCTTGGCACAGACTACGTGGACTTCGGTTTCCTTCACTGTGTGGACGATGACGAGGACTTCGATACGCTTTGCGAGATCGGCGTGCTGGACTATTTGAAGGAGCTGAAAGCGCAGGGCGTTGTTCATCATATCGGCTTCTCCTCGCATACACCGAGCGTGGCCAATCGCATCCTTGACACGGGGCTTGCAGACATGATGATGTTCTCCCTCAACCCTGCCTACGATTTTGAAAAGGGTGATGAATACGGCATTGGCTCGGTCAATGAGCGATTCGAGCTTTTCAAGCGTTGCGAGCGCGAGGGCGTAGGCATTTCGGTCATGAAGCCCTTTTTCGCGGGTCAGCTTTTGTCTGCCGATCAATCGCCCTTTGGCGTTGCTCTGACGCATAATCAATGCTTGCAATATGCCATCGACCGCCCCGGTGTGCTGACCGCCGTTCCCGGTGTACAGACGATGGAGCACCTGGATACGCTTTTGAAATTCCTTACCGCCACCGACGAGGAAAAGGATTATTTTATCATCGGTAGCTTTACGGCGGATACCATCACGGGTACCTGTGTATACTGCAATCATTGCCAGCCTTGTCCGGCGGGCATTGATATTGGACTTGTGAATAAGTATTATGACCTTGCCCTGGCAGGGGATGATATCGCCGCCAACCACTATACAAAGCTGTCGGTCAATGCCGAATCTTGTCTGCATTGCGGTCATTGTGAGAGCCGTTGCCCCTTCTCGGTCAAGCAGGAGAGCCGGATGGATGAGATCGCAAGCTATTTCGAAGGGCGATAAATAAGAATTAAGCGAGGTAAGAATATGCCAATGTGGGATCCGTGGAGAGGCTGCAAAAAGTGCAGCGACGGCTGCCTCTATTGCTATATCCACAAGGGCGACGCCAAGCGCGGAGTTGATACAAGTATTATCGAAAAGACAAAGGACTTTGCCAAGCCCGTCGAACGCATGAAGAACGGCAATTATAAAATGAAATCCGGCGTTGTATATACCGGCTTTTCCACCGATTTTCTGATCGAGGAAGCGGATGCGTGGCGTCCTGAATGCTGGCAGATGATCAAGGAGCGAGGAGATTGCACGTTTCTTTTTCTTACAAAGCGCATTGACAGATTTATGGACTGCATCCCCGATGATTGGGGTGACGGCTATGAAAATGTGGTCGTGTGCTGTACGGTCGAGAACCAAAAGAACGCCGATTACAAGCTCGGAATTTTTGAAAAGCTCCCGATCAAGCACAAATGCATCACCGCACAGCCGCTGATCGAAGCCATCGATATAGAACGGTATCTTGATGGTGTTGAACTTGTAGTGGTCGGCGGTGAATCGGATACGAACGCAAGACCGCTTGACTATGCTTGGGTGCTTGATATCAGAGAGCAGTGCATAAGAAAAAACGTGTCATTTGAATTCAGACAATGCGGAACGCATTTTATCAAGGACGGCAGGGAGTATAAACTGCAGACCAAGGATCTGTGCGCCCAGGCACGAAAAGCGGATATTGACTTTAAGCGCAATTGATATTTGGGATACTGTGACCGTTGAAGAAATTGACGGTTGCGATCCTACAGAGCGTCTTAGACATTATATTGGAGAAAACAAATGATCAAAGAAAAATATCCTTGCTTTACGCGAAAAACTCGATAGCCTTGCGGAGAAGCGACAAACCAAGGAGAACTTCATCAAGGCTGTTCGTAGCTTTATGGAGATGAAAACACTGAACTCGGTAATCCTTCGTGAATTGATCGAGAAAATTGAGGTATATCAAATCGAGGGAACGGGTAAGAACCGCATTCAGCGAGTGATTATCCATTACCGCTTTGTTGGTTGTCTGCAAATCCCCGAATGGCACAGAAAGCGCAAGGTCACCCTTGAGAGCAGACAAGGCGTTGCGGTAAACTATCTGCCCACCACGGCATAACAAAAGAAAAGAGCAGAATAACTGCTCCAAACAATGAAATATAGGCAAAAAAATATCGAGTGTTCATCACTTTCGTTATGAACACTCGATATGGTCTGAGTGACAAGACTTGAACTTGCGGCCTCTACCACCCCAAGCGCGGTCAAATATTGAACTTGTGGCCTTTACTGGTGGTTATAAATGGCCAATATATCAATATAACTTGGCATTTCCATGCGTTTTTAACAGATTTTCAAAGCGTGAATCTGACTCAAAAACGATTCAAAAGACTTTTTGCGTAGCAGGCTGCGTAACAAATCAACTCAAATTGCGTAGCAGAGAATCTTGTATATTTAAAACTCAAATTAATCAGTAACAGGCACAGCGGAGAACTCCGTCATTTTTGTTCATACAATGCGGTTGAAAAAGGACAAATTTGGTGGTATAATGTAAAAAAGCATATTAACGATATGTATGGAGGTACGAATGGATATATACACAATTATTAGTATTGTTGTTTCAATAATAGCATTGATTGTTTCTGTTGTTTCTCATAAAACTAACAAGGCAATCAATAATCAAATACAACTGCAAAATAATTACTTTGAACTTTGTCAAAAATTACAAAACCTTATAAATTTTGGCGCAGAAGATAATCTTACTAGTTTTAAATTTGACATTGAAAACTATACTTGTTACGATAAAAGTTCCATAGAGTCATGCAAAGAATTTAACAATCTTCAAAAAAGATTTTACGAACAAAAAATGCAAGTTAAATTTGCTTATATGGAATTGAAAGAAAATTTTGATTTTTTATACACACAAACTCTTTTACCACAGTTATCAAAAAAGAATAAATTTGATATTTGGTTGAACGACAATATAGATAAATACTTTTTAAAGTTGAACCGATACTTTGACGATTTATATAAAATCTCTGTTTTGACAAAAGCCGCTCAAGAAGGTATGAATAATTCAAATGAAGAGCAAATCGTTAATCAATTTTATGATAATGTTATTGACATTATTAAGACAAGCCAAGCGTTGCAACTATTAAAAAGGAATATGGCAGGGCATTTCAAAAAATTATCTGTGCGAGATATTAACATATTTAATGACAACGAAGAGTTAATTTCAAATATGAAAAATGGGATGTATTCATACATTATAGAATTCGGAATTGATGATGCTATAAAAGGCACAGATTTTTCAAAAATAAAGCAGATTGCTTTAGATTTTGGAGATGATTTCGATAGGTTTGTTAATGAAGAAAAGAGTGATTATCTTACCTTTTTAAACTTGGTAAGAAAGAATGCTAACAAAAGCAAATGAGGTTTAGGTGTGCGCAGTGGT
>JAZNBA010000002.1:0-49611 GCA_045586785.1 Eubacteriales bacterium
ACATAGAGCTTAACTAAACTTCACGTTTTTGGGTCGTCGAGGCGCCGGCCCCTACCACCTTGTTTCATCTAAAACTTGTCATTGACTCAGCCTTCCATATGGCGAATGATGGCAATGACTCAAGCATATATCAACCCAATACTATTTTTCCGTTTACGATGTCTGATATTACTTCAACCAAAAATTCGTGTTCTTTTTCCAAAACTCTCTCAGCAAGCCTCTCCGGAGTATCATTCTTACTTACACTCACCTTCGCTTGAGCAACGATCTCTCCACTATCATATTCGGCATTTACCCTATGAATGGTTACTCCTGTCTCGCTCTCGTTAGCTTTGATCACCGCTTTATGCACATTTAAACCATACATTCCCTTACCGCCAAATTTCGGAAGCAGTGCTGGATGAATATTAAAAACTCTATTATGATATTTTTCTAAAATTGAATGATGCAACATTCTCATATATCCTGCCAAAAACACCATATCAACTTTGTGGTTACTCAGGACACAAAGTATCTCCTTTGCCAACGCATCTTCACTGCCAAATTTCTTCGCACTTAAATGATAGCATGGAATTTGCTCAATTCGGGCTCGTTCCAATGCCATTGAAGTCTCATTATTGCTGATGACCGCAACGACATTTGCATTTATTTTATTTGACTTACATCCGTCAATAATTGCCTGCATATCGCTCCCACCGTGAGATGCAAAAACCGCTATATTCATAACCGAGCTCTCCTTTAATGCAAAACATTTCTATAATTCATTATAACATAAGCACCGCAAAAAGTCAATCTGCGGTGCTTTGATTGTATTAGATTATGAAAACTGCGAATTATAAAGCGAGCTGTAGAAGCCGCCGGATGCCATAAGCGTTTCGTGATTGCCCTGCTCTATGACGTTTCCGTCCTTGACCACCAGAATTATATCCGCGTTCTGTATGGTGGACAGTCGGTGCGCTATGACAAAGCAGGTTCTGCCCTCCATAAGCGCGTGCATTGCCTCCTGTATCTTGATCTCTGTACGGGAGTCGACGTTGGAGGTAGCCTCGTCAAGTATAAGCATTGAGGACTTAGGCAACATGGCGCGAGCAATGGTGATAAGCTGCTTTTGTCCCTTTGAGATATTAATGCCGTCGTCGGTGAGAACGGTATTATATCCCTCCGGCAGAGCCTCTATAAACGAGTGAATCTTCGCCGCCTTTGCCGCCTCGACTATTTCCTCCATAGTAGCGTCAGAACGACCGTAGCTGATGTTCTCGGCAATGGTGCCTCCGAACAGCCAGGTCTCCTGAAGCACCATGGTGTACGAACGCCGCAGGCTGTCCCGCGTCAGATCGCGTATTTCTGTGCCGTCAACGTATATCTTGCCCGCGTCAACGTCATAAAAACGCATCAGCAGATTGATGATCGTAGTCTTACCCGCACCCGTCGGTCCGACGATAGCCACCGTACTGCCCGGCTTTACGTCAATAGATAAGTCATGAAGTATGGTTTTTTCGGGAACGTATCCAAATTTGACGTTCTTGAGCTTGACGTGTCCCTTAACGTTTTGGGCAACTATATTGCCGCTGTAGTCCTTGTTCTGTTCGCGCGCCGCGCTGAGCTGGTCCTCGTCGGGCTCATCGATAATGCGGAACACGCGCTCTGCCGCCGACATTGCCGACTGCAGCTCGCTGAGTATGTTTGCAAACTCGTTTATAGGTCCCGCAAACTTGCGCGAATACTGCACGAACGCCGAAACGCCACCCAGCGTAATAAAGAATATGGACGCTTCCTGAATTATGCCGTTGTTCGAGTACATATAGCATATGCCGCCCAGTATAATGACCAGCGCCATGGAAAAATTGTTGATGAAGTTCACGCCGGGACCTATTATCGCGCCGTGATAGTCGGCGTCGTAATACGCATCGACAGCATCCTTATTACGCTCGTCAAAGCGACCCGTTATAACGTCCTCACGTCCGTACACCTTGATGGAGCGCTGTCCGGACAGCATTTCCTCGGCATATCCGTTGAGCATACCCAGCTTCATGGAACGCTTTTTGAAAAGCGGACGTATCTTTTTGGTCTTGTATCTTGTAAATATGATGGAAACGGGCACCGTCACCGCAAACACAAGTATCAGCGCGGGGGAAATGGAGATCATCATTATCAACGAGCCCACCACAGTAATAATACTGGTGCATATCTGCAGCAGGTCGTGGGAAAGCGACGCGTTGACGGTATCAACGTCGTATGAAATGTGGCTGATGATGTCGCCCGTTGCGTGGGTGTCAAAATAGCCTACGGGCAGCTCTGTCAGTCGGTTGAACAGCTGACGGCGCATTGTATAAATGATCTTCTGGCTGAGCTTTACCATGGTTATGGCAAGCACATACGACATTGCAGAGGACGCCGCATAGAAAACCAGCAGCAACGCGCAATAGAAGATGACACTTTGAATATCCACCGCCCCCTGTCCCGGCTTAATGGCGTCTATCGCCGCTCCCGAAAGCTTGGGAGCGATCAGCGCCAGAAGGTTGGAAACAAGCATCAGGAAAAACGCCAGTATCACATAGCCTGTATGCGCAAATACGTACTTTCCCAGTCTGCGCAAAACCTTGGATTTTGCTTTGGGGTCAATTTTTTCTTCGGGACGACCGTTGTTCAGCGAACGCATTCTTGCCATTCCGCCGCCACCGCCTCCCGGCATTCCGCCTCTATTCAAGGAAAGCACCTCCCATCTGTGACATACTTATCTCGCGGTAAACCTGACAGTCACGCATAAGGCTGTCATGATCACCCATACCGATTATCTCGCCCTCGTCAAGAACGATGATAATATCCGAGCTCATAACCGAGCTTATTCTCTGCGCCACAACTATGACCGTCATATCGTCACACCCCTCCGCAATAGCGCGGCGAAGGGCGGCATCGGTCTTGTAGTCAAGTGCCGAGGAGGAGTCGTCAAGTATCAGAATGTCGGGCTGACCTGCCAGCGCGCGGGATATAAGCAGTCTCTGCTTTTGTCCGCCGCTGACATTCGTACCCTTAGAGGTCAGCATATGCTGCCAGCCATCCTCAAATTTTTCGATAAAATCGGCTTGCGCCATTTTAGCGGCACGCTCAATATTTTCGTGAGCAAGATTGCGCCCGAAATCAATGTTTTCTTCAATGGTATCCGCGTAAAGGAAATCATGCTGCATCGCGACACCGAATTTGGAGTGCAGCTCATCCGCGGGAATGGTACGCACGTCGCGTCCGCCGATGCGGATACTGCCCGAATCTACGTCATAAAGGCGCATAAGCAGGGAGATCAGCGTGGTCTTACCCGAGCCCGTAGCACCGATAATACCCAGCGTGCCGCCGCGCGGCAGCTTAAAGCTGATATTTGACAGATTGTTTTTGGTCTTGTTGTAAGAAAAGTTGACCTTGTCAAAGGTTATGTAGCCCTCCGAACCGTCGGCGCGTGTGGGATAGTCTGCCGACGTGCCAACAGCCAGCTCCTCGCCGCACCGAAGCACCTCGGCAATACGCTTTGCCGACGCCGAGCTCTTTGTGTACATGACAAATATTCTTGTAACGCTCATCATAGCCTGAGATATCAGCGTGAAATACTGCATAAACGTCAGTATCTTGCCGGGCTTGGTCAGTCCATCATCGACTAAGAACGCGCCCACAAGTATTACCGCGACGATACCGAGATTCATAAAAAACGTCATGAGAGGGTTGGACAACGCCATTGTGATGCCCGCCTTTTTTTCGTCCTCCACCAGACGGCGGTTGACCTTATCATATCTCTCGCGCTCGTACTCGGTTTTGGACAGTGCCTTTATGACACGTATACCCTGGGCGTCCTCGCGGACGACTCGCGTCATACCGTCAACCGACTTTTGCACCTGAGTGTAAAGCGGAACGCCGCGGCGGGATATGAACCATACCGCAATACCTATAAACGGAAGTATTGAGAACATTACCGCCGACAGCCGCCAGTCCACTATCATGGTAATTGCCAGTCCGCCGAAAAGCAGCATAGGCGCGCGCACGCCCATTCTCTGCATCATACCTATAAAATGATGAAAATTATATGTATCCGAGGTCAGACGTGACTCAAGACTGGGTACAGTGAATTTATCCACCTGAGAGCTTGACAACCTCATGGTCTTGTCAAACAGATCGTGACGCACCGCCTCCGAAACGTTTCGCGCGACGCGCGCCGCCATGCGGTTGGCACCGACGTTCATAATGACACCCGTCAGTGCGCAAAGTATCATAATGCCGCCCCACATAAGTATTTTAGCTATGTCACCGAGAGGTACGACCTCGTCGATGATGTGGCCGAGTATGTAGGGCAAAAACAGCTCCATGACCGTTCCCACGCATTTTATGCACAGACCCACAGTCATTCGCCGATAAAACGGCTTTATATACCTAAGTAAATATTTCATTTTGTGATGCCGCCTCAGCTTTCCTCAAATTCTTTATTAACTGCCGAAGTTGCCTTTTGAGTGATGCGAGCAAGCATTGCGCTGAACTGCTCCATCTCCTCCTCACTGAAGTCCTCTGTAAGATATTTATTCCAGCCGCGCACCGTCTCACTGACGTGCGGCTGTATGTCTATCGCCTTTTGCGTGGGATAAACAAGTATCACGCGCTTGTCGTCAGCGCTCTGCTTGCGTTCAACGTAACCCAGCTTTTCAAGCTGTGCCAAGTGCCGCGTGACGTTGCTTTTATTAATGTAGATATGACGTGAAAGCTGCTCCTGAGAAATTCCGGGACGGCGGCACAGCGTGAGTATATACGCATAGTGACTGCCTTTGAGCCCCGTATCGGCAAGTGCATCGTTTCGCACCATTGCCGAGCAACGGCTGATTATATTTATCTGCCTCATAAAAGACGGCATAAAATACCTCCGTATTGTCAAGATTAGTTGCGTGCGCAACTGTTTTAATTATAACAGTGTTTTTTTGGTTTGTCAATAGAAAATATAAAAAACCGCAGCTGTCGGCAAAACAACTGCGGTTTTAAAATTACAAAAGATAAATATCGTTTTCAGCACAGATGCGGTGCGTTTCCGCATCCCAGAAGGAGGACTGCACCTCGCCTATATGCGCCTTGCGCAAAAAGAACATACACATTCTGGACTGACCGATACCGCCGCCGATGGTATAGGGCAGCTCGCCGTTCAGCAGCGCCTTGTGGAAGGGCAGCTCGGCGCGCTCGGGACAGCCTGCCTCGTTAAGCTGACGCAGAAGTGCCTGCTCGTCAACGCGCACGCCCATGGAGGACAGCTCAAGTGCGATATCAAGCACGGGATAGTAAACGATAATATCGCCGTTCATGGTCCAGTCATCATAGTCGGGGGCTCTGCCGTCATGCACGTTACCCGACTTCAGCTTGCCGCCTATCTGCATAAGACAGATAGCGCCGTACTCCTTAGCAGCAAGATACTCTCGCTCCTTGGGAGTCTTATCGGGATAGCGGTCCTCAAGCTCCTGCGAGGTAATAAACTCGATCTTCTCGGGCAGCATGCGGTCGATAAAGTTATAATCATCGGCAATATATATTTCGGTATGGCGAAGCGACGCATAAATCAGCTTGACGGCGTGACGGAAGGTCTCGGGGGTTCTGTCCTCGTGACGGATGACCTTTTCCCAGTCCCACTGGTCAACAAAAATAGAGTGAATATTGTCGGTCTCCTCGTCGCGGCGCAGGGCGTTCATATCGGTATAAAGGCCCTCATCCGGTTCAAAGCCGTAATTCTTCAGCGCCTGACGCTTCCACTTTGCCAGCGAGTGAACTATCTCAAAGTTCTCACCCGAGCGAATGGAAAAATGAACGGGACGCTCAAAGCCGTTAAGATTATCGTTAAGACCGCTGGTCGCGTCAACGAAAAGCGGTGCGGAAACACGTGTTAAGTTAAGCTGAATGGCAAGATCGCGCTCAAAAAAGTCTTTTACCTTTTTTATTGCGACCTCAGTCTGACGCAATGTAAGCTGGGGCTTATAGCCCGCGGGGATATCAAGCCTTGACATATCGGCACTCCTCCGAGAGATAACAAATAATAATGTATTATATCACAACAATGCATCTATGTCAATCTTTTTCGGTAAATATCCCTCAGTTCTTTATTATCTCGGACAGCGCCTCGGCGCAAAGCCTTGCCGCCGCCTTTGCCTCGGACAGATAATTACCGCTGGTACCCACCTCAAGCAGTAATGACATGGGCGCGTACTGCTGATTATACGCCGAGGCGCGCAAACATACAGGACGACACAGCTTTTCATTTTTGGCGTTAAGCTCCGAGCGCAGCTTGAGCGCAAACGAAAAATTATTTTGCCAATCGGGATGGTTTGCTCCTCCGTAATCACTGCCCACAACACACATTACCTGCGCCGTCGCCTCGCCGTCAATCACCGTAACGGGGCGCAATATTGAGCCGGACGAATCCGTCACCGAGTCGCGGTGTACATCAATGATATACTGAATCGACGGGTACTTTGCGAGATATTCCCGTATTGTCGCCGCAGAGCGATTGTAGGAGTCCTTGTATGACTCGGCATCGTGCATCACGGTACAATGCAGCGTGCGGATATTATTTTTATTCAGCACCTCGGCGATAATGCTTCCAACCGCTACCACGTTTTGAGTTATATCCGATGAGCGGGCAAGGTCGCTCTTGCCGTCATAGCTGATACTGCCCTCGGGACTGTACGCCTCGGTGCCGTGTGTGTGTATGATAAGCACCACAGGCTCGCCCACGGGATAAATGGCGGCATTTATGTAATCAAACTTGGGCAGAGTATCGGCTTTGAGCAGTGCCGAAACAGACGGAGTATAAGAAGTATCATTATATATAAAAGTCTCACCGTAGGACGACAGGCTCAGGTCATACGGAACGATCGCTGTCTCGCCCTGCGGAACGGCTGAATGGTCAAAATCGTATATGTCACGCGGCTTTGTATTTTCCGTTGGCGCGAGGGTGGTGACAATGTCAGTGACCGACGTATCAGTCTCATCCGGCAGTGTCACCTCTGCGTTACCGCCTGCCATAAGACCTAACATCTGCTTGAGTATATCCATCATATCACGTCCGTAATCGGGCGAGGATACGGCGGCAGTGTCGGACGCGGCAGTCGTGGACGCAGTGCTTCCCTGCGCGGCAGTGTCATCTGCCATGCTGAAACCGACATAAAAACAGCACAGCATAAATATCATAGCAAAAATCGCGACCCCCAGCGCAATAATACGCATAAATCCGCGCCCCGCGCGATGTATCTTATATACAACACCGCCTCCACTGCCGTCCGACAGCATTTTAGTTTCAAATATCTCAACCTTTTCCTTTTGCATTTCAACCTCCGACAAATATATACTGCGGCAGTACCGCTGTAAAATTATATGCCGCCAAAATGCCTTTAATTACCGCCTCGCGTACATTCGCTCATTCAAGCGAAAACGCACGTCCTATAGCGCGCGCCAAAAGCGCCGACACCTTTTTGACTATGACGTCACTTTCCTTGGGAGATACAAAAAAGCCCTTGCCCTGCTCCAACACTTCAGATAATTGCTTGCTTACCTTTTCAACTCCCGCTCGCTCCAAAGCGTCGTAAACCAATGTGGACGAGTCCACCACAGTGGGCACACCCAGAGCGACCACGGGAACGCCCACCGTCTCGCGGCATATGGCGCGGCGGTTATTGCCTATGCCCGAGCCGGGATTTATACCCGCATCCGACAGCTGCACCGTAGACGCAAGCCGCGTCACCGACCGCGCTGCCAGCGCGTCTATCGCTATTATCACATCGGGCTCGGCATTCTCGGCGGCGCCGCGCACCAGCTCCACCGTTTCAATGCCCGTCTGACCCAACACTCCCGGCGCCAATGCCGAAATAGCGCACACGCCTATCTGCTCGTATGCATCCGGCAAATACGTGCGCAAGTGACGCGTCACCTCTATTCTTCGCACCGTCTCGGGTCCTATGGCATCCGCTGTTATCTCATCGTTTCCAAGTCCCGCCACCAGCACTCCGAACTCACGGCTCAGCGGCTTGCCGCAAAGTCTGCGCACCATGCGCGAGAGCTCATGAGCTATAACATTGCTGACACGCTCCATGCTGTCATCGTCAAGCTCCCACATGCGCCCGCAGTCTACCGTTATATATTGTCCTTGCGGTCTGCCGTGCCGCAGCTCACCTTGCTTGCTGCTTATGCGGAGCCGTGATATGACACAACCGTCCCGAACCTCTTCCGATATATCTGTGCTGCCCTCACCCGCGCTCTCTATTGCAAGATCGGTGTGAGCATACGAAACATCCCTTATATTCATCATTACCTCCGAAAAAAACTATGTATTAAAAAATATTTTTTGCAAGAAAAAACATTTCGGTATTGCTTTTTTGACATTTTTCATTTATAATATATAAGTCGGAAAAGCAAATTGACTCTCAATAATTCGCAAACGCGATCATGTATGTGTAAATTGCACAGTTATCGCAAAGCGATATTGTGCAAACATCCGAATATTTTTTATATCGTCGATTATCGATTGATAAAATCAAAATTTGATGTTATAATATAGAGAGCAATATTGTTTGTTTTTCAATATTTACGATTTCTTTTTTCTAAGGAGGATGTTCCAAATTATGAAGCGTTTTATTTCCATTCTTCTCTGCTTGCTTATGGTGATCCCGTTGCTGGTAGCATGCCAGGATACCACCGACAAAACCAACCCCGCAGAGGAGGAAGAAGAGGAAGATAAGGGCGCAGAGATCAAGATGTATCTGTCTGATATAGTTTACGATCTTGATCCCGCTTACTCTCTCAACAATAAATCCGCGCAAAAGCTCGTCAGCCTTCTGTTTGCTCCCCTGTTCTCTCTTGACGCAAACGGCAAGGTTCAGAAGAACTTGGTAAAGAGCTATAAGATCGTTGAAAACGAAGAAGCTCAGGAATACAAAATGATTATCGTCCTGAATCAGACCAGCTGGAGTGACAGCAGTAGTGTTGACGCAGCAGACGTTATATATGCATGGAAGCGTATACTTGACGTTGAAAATTCTAGCTCTGCGGCTCCCCTGCTGTTTGATATCAAGAACGCTCGCTCAGTTGCAGAGGGCGACTGCTCCATCGACGACCTCGGTGTTTCCGACCCTGCACAGGATACTCTCGAGATCCTCTTTGAGGGCAAAATAGACTATGATCAGTTTATTCTCAACCTTACCAGCCCCGCGCTTGTTCCTCTGCGTGAGGATATCGTTGAAAAGAACCCCGACTGGTCCAAGAAGCCCGCAACAGTTGTTTGCAGCGGTCCCTTCACTCTCCGTTCCACAAACTACGGTTTTGTAAGTGAAAACGGCAGATCCACTTATGTCGGCGGCGAAAAGATGATTCTCGAACGCAACCCCTACTACTTCCGTGATAAGACCAAAGACGATCTTGATAAGGCAGTTACTCCTTACAGACTGATCGTTGATTTCAGTCTCTCCGACGCAGATCTTCAGGCTAAGTTCGATAACGGCGAGCTGTTCTATATCGGTGAGATCCCGCTTTCTCTGCGTTCCGTTTATGCTGCAACCGCTGAGATTGCCGACGAAATGTCCACTCATACATATCTTCTCAACTCCGAAGCATACATACTTGACGGCGGAACAGATGACAAGGGTAATCCTACCGGCGACTTCATCTTTGGAAACGAAAACGTAAGAAAAGCACTTTCTCTCGCAATAGACCGTCAGGCAATTGCCGATGCAGTTGTGTTCGCTAAGGCCGCTACAGGTCTTATCCCCTACGGCGTGTTTGATTCCACATCCGCAAAGAAGCTGTTCAGAGATGCAGTAGGCGATATAATCGCTACCGGTGCCGATATGTCCGCCGCACAGTCCGCACTTGCAGCTTCCGGAATCACCGCTTCCAAGTACTCCTTCGCTATCTCCGTTCGTGCTGAGGACGAGGTTCACGTTCTTATCGCCGAAAAGGTTGCCGAAGCCTGGAACTCCCTTGGCTTCAAGGTAAGCGTTAATAAGATCGAGCGCATCGTCAACGATGACGAAAACAAGCTGACCGCAGAGGTTGCTACCGATATCTGCGACGATATCTTCAACGAAAAGTTCTACGGCGGTGACTTCGAGGTCATTGCTATCGACTATGTCGCTGCTTCCCCCGATCCCTTCTCCATGCTTGCTCCCTTCGCAAAGGCATTCTCCGGTCAGGCGATCAATATGGAAACTCTTAACTACGCTCTCATGCCTCACATCACAGGCTTTGATAACGAAGCATACAACGAGCTCATCGAGACCATCTTCGCCGAAAAGGATTACGAAGCGAGAACCGAAAAGCTGCACGAAGCAGAAAAGGCACTGCTTGACAGCATGCCCGCTATCCCGATCATCTTCAATCAGGATGCTTACGTTGCACGCGGTGAGATCTCCAAGTACTCATCCAGCTACTATGCTAACCGTATCCTTACCAAGCTCAAGCTCAAGAACTATGAGCTCTACAAGGAAACGACCGTTGCAGAATAATAAATAAACAAATTCACCCCTCGGTGCTTACTTTGATATGCACCGAGGGGTATTTACATACACATAAATTGTCAATGTGCACAAAAATAAAGTGGTAAATATATGACTCTTGCCATTTTTGTTAATGCGTTATTGACAAGCAAATATAATTAGTGGTATAATATGCATTAAAGATTGACCTATGGCACATGACTTTCATAAGCTTCATGCAGTAGGTCTCATTTAAATTTTAAACTCATAATAAAAGGAGTGCTCCACATGAAGAAACTCACTTCCATCCGCCTTGTGTGCATGATCGTAGCTCTTCTGATGACAGTTGCTGTATTTGCAGCTTGCGCGCAGAACAACGATGATACACCCGGTGCAGACACCACTACCGCCGCACAGGCAGGTAACGACCCCGCAAATCCCGCTGATACCACCGCTCCCGGTGAGCAAGGTGGCGAAACAGGCGATCCCACCATTGACGAAAACGGCTTTAAGAAAGACAACCTTCCCGCAGACCTTAAGTTCGACGGCAAGACCATTACCCTTCTTTACTGGGAAGACGTTGAGCACGAGGAATTCCGCGTTGAAGAGCAGACCGGTGATAACGTCGGCGACGCTATCTTCTACCGTAACCTCTCCATCGAGGACCGTCTTGGCATCACAATGGATTTTGTTACCACCGCAGCGAACTCAGACAATGTTGCCAACTGGAACTCATACGTTCTCAATGCTATCCAGTCCGGTAACGGCGTATTCGACGTAATGGCAGCATACAGCCTTTCCATAGCAGCAAGCGCAACCAAGGGCTATTGCTACGACCTGCTTGATGCTGATTGCGAATACCTTGATTTTGATATGCCTTGGTGGCCCGAGCGTCTTATCTCTGAGGCGACCATCAACGACAAGCTGTATTTCGCATCCGGTGACATCTCCGCTAACGCTCTTTACATGATGTACGTTACATACGTTAACACCGACATCATCAACGACAAGGGACTTGAAAACCCCATCGATCTCGTTAAGAGTGACAAGTGGACATATGACAAGTTCATCGAAATGTGCACCGACGTTTATATCGACCAGGACGGCTCAGGTGATAAGTCCGTCGGTGACCGCTTCGGTTATATGTCCTCCGGAATACATACCGACCCCTGGTTCTACGGAACAGGTGCTCTTATCGTTGACAAGGATACAAACGGTAATCTCCGTTTTGCTCCCTCCTACAGCAGTGAGCGTACCATCAGCGCACTTGAAATGGTCAACGCTCTGCTTTGGGACACCAACGACGGTATCTACACCGACAAGGTTAAGCACCAGCAGGAGTTCAATAACGGTAACCTTCTGTTCGCTACCGACCGTGCTCGTATAGCTATCACCAAACTGGTTTCCGAGGATCTGCACTTCTGCATCGTTCCTTTCCCCAAGTATGACGAGGCTCAGGAATCCTTCGTAACCGTTATGGGTAACCCCTTCACGCTCTACGCTATTCCGATCGATGCTACTCCCGAGGAGCTTCCCATGCTGTCCGCATACCTGGAGTGCTACGCATCCGAGTCTTACCGTCAGGTAACTCCTCAGCTGTTTGAGATATCTCTGAAGGTTAAGTATACTCAGGGTAACGAGAATGCTGAAATGTACGATATCATTCGTGAAAACCTCACCTTCGACCTCGGTCGTATCTTCTCCAACGTTCTTGTTGGTCAGGCCGGCTGGAGAAACACAGTTGCAAGCAACTCCAGCAACTGGGCGTCTCTCTGCAAGGGCTATGAAAAGCAGCTTCCCAAGAAGCTTGAAAAAATGATCAGCGCTTACGGCGGCTAATAACTTTTAAATTCAATATCTGCCCGTTGCTTCGGCAACGGGCGTTTTTTATATCTACTTATATAGTGTGGCAAAATCGATTTTGGTTGGGTGTTTTTTAAAAATTTTTTTATTTTTTTGTATTGTTGCATTATCAAATAATTTGACCCTATTTTAAATAATTACACCCATTCTTTTTTGCAAAATAATATAGACATAATGACAATTTTGTGGTAAAATAATATATTGAGATAATATAGCAAAAAGTGAAAGGAGCAGTTGACACAGCAAATGAAAATTATTCATATCTGTCCTCTTTCCTGGGGCTCAAACTGCTATCTTTTAGTGTCGGGTAACGAGGCTTTTGTGGTTGACCCCAGTCCTTCTGCCGACGCGATAATAAAGCGCGCCGACGAGAACGGAGTGCGGATAAAAGCCATACTGCTGACTCACGGTCACTTTGACCACGTTATCTCGGCAGAAACGCTGCAAAGCAAAACAGGGGCACCCATTCTGATACACCGCGGCGACGGCGATATGCTGACAGACCCTGCCAAAAACGCTTATCGTCTTTTCTTCGGTCAAGACCGCGTCTTCCGTGCCGCCGACAGACTGCTTGAGGACGGTGAGGTATTGAAGCTGGGTGACGAAGACGTGCGCGTTATGAACACTCCCGGGCACTCCATCGGTTCGTCCTGCTTTGTGACCGATGATTTCATTGTCACGGGCGACACGATTTTTGCCGAAGGCTACGGCAGAACCGATCTGTACGGAGGAAGTATGCAACAGCTTGTTTCTTCACTCCGAGCTCTCGCCAAGCTTCCCCGCGCCCTTGTAATCTATCCCGGTCACGGCGATTCCGCCACACTTGGCGACGCATTATCAAAATTAGGATTATAAAAATATTCACATACATTGAAAGGCTAAACTTAAAATGGACTACAATTATTTAGCACAACTTCTTTTCCCCAATGTCACCGAAACTCCCGATGACATGGAAACACGCTTCCCTCCCCGACAGCTTGCCGAGGGCGCAAAGGTAACACGTTTCGCGCCCAGCCCCACAGGCTTCGTTCACTTCGGCGGTATGTTCCCCGTAACCGTAGGCGAGCGTCTTGCTCACCAGTCGGACGGCGTTTTCTATCTTCGTATTGAAGACACCGATGCCAAGCGCGAGGTCGAGGGTGCGGCTGAGGCTCTTATAAAAACACTTGCGCACTACGGCGTAATTTTCGACGAAGGCGCAATTTCCGACGGCGATCTCGGCAGCTACGGTCCCTACCGTCAAAGTCAGCGCGCGTCTATATATCACGTTTACGCAAAGAAATTGGTTGAGGAAGGCCGCGCTTATCCTGTGTTCTCTACCGACGAGGAGCTTTCCGAAATGGCGGCTACCGATAAAAAAGCAGAGGTCAAGAACACAAACTGGGAGGCTACCGCCGAGGCGCGCCGTGAGGCTATGCTCGCCCGCCGTCAGTTCACTATCGAACAAGTAGAGGCAGAGCTTGCGGCAGGTCACAAATTTGCGCTGTTCGCAATTGCGGACGGAGATCCCGAGCGCCGCATCAAGATAACCGACCTTGTTCGAGGAAACCTTGAGATCCCCGAAAACGACGAGGACGTGGTGCTTCTCAAGTCGGACGGAATTCCCACATACCATTTTGCACACGTTGTTGACGACCACCTGATGCGCACCACACACGTCATTCGCGGTGAGGAATGGCTGCCCAGCCTTCCCAAGCACCTGATGCTGTTCCGTTATCTCGGCTTCCGTGCACCCAAGTATATGCACATTTCCCAGATCATGAAGCTGGATGACGAGGGCAACAAGAAAAAGCTGTCCAAGCGCGATATGGGCGCAAATATGGACGATTACAAGCGTCTGGGCTACGCTCCCGCCTGCGTCAACGAATACGTTATGACACTGCTCAACTCCAGCTTTGAGGAATGGAGAATGCAGAACCCCGACAAGAGCATCAACGATTATCAGTTCAACATAAAGAAAATGAGCTCCTCGGGCTGTCTGTTTGACATTGTAAAGCTGGGTGACGTTTCCAAGAACGTTATCTCCCGCATGACCGCCGCCGAGGTCTATGACGGACTTTACGGCTGGGCACAAGAGTTTGATGCCGACTTTGCGGCGCAGCTTGATGCCGCTCCCGACTTCGCCAAAGCTATCATTTCCATCGGTCGCGGCGGCAAAAAGCCGAGAAAGGACTACGGCACCTGGGTTGACCTCAAGGCATATATGGAGCTGTTCTACGACAAGTATTTCGCAGTCGTTGACTCCTACCCCGAAACAGCAAGTACCGACGACATCAAAGCAACGCTGACGGAGTACCTTGAAATATTCGATGCAAATGACGACCAGAACACCTGGTTCGACAAGATAAAATCCATCGCAGATAAGCTTGGTTACGCGTCGGATATGAAGGCTTACAAGGCAGACCCCACCGCGTTCCGCGGCAGTGTTGCCGACATCAGTATGTTCCTGCGCGTAGCCGTCACGGGCAAACTCAACTCCCCCGATATGTTCACCGTAATGCAAATTTTAGGTGCTGACAGAGTCAAAGCAAGAATAACTAATATGATAAATTCACTGTAAAGGATAAAATAACATGGAAAACAACAACTTTATTCATGATTTTATAAATGAGGAGATCGCCGAGGGTAAGTATCGCGCTGACGAAATACACACCCGATTTCCTCCCGAGCCTAACGGCTATCTTCACATCGGTCACTGCAAGGCACTGATCATCGACTTCGGCACCGCAAAGAAATACGGCGGCCGTTGCAATCTCCGCATGGACGACACTAACCCCGCCAAAGAGGACACCGAATTTGTTGACGCTATCCAGGACGACATTCACTGGCTGGGCTTCGACTGGGGCAACAGATTTTTCTACGGCTCCGACTACTTTGAAAAGACATACGAAATTGCGGAAAAGCTGATCATGGAGGGCAACGCATACGTTTGTGAGCTGACACCCGAGCAGTTCCGCGAATACCGCGGCGACCTTACCAACCCCGCCAAATCCCCCTTCCGTGACAGACCCGCAGAGGAAAGCCTTGATCTGTTCCGCAGAATGAGAGCAGGCGAGTTCCCCGAGGGCAAGTACACGCTCCGCGCAAAGATCGACCTGGCATCGGGCAACTTCAATATGCGCGACCCCGTTCTATACAGAATTCGTTACATTGACCACCACAGACAGGGCAAAAAGTGGTGCATATTCCCCATGTACGACTTCGCGCATCCCATTCAGGACGCCATCGAGGGCATTACCCACTCGCTGTGCTCGCTTGAATACGAGGATCACCGCCCGCTTTACAACTGGGTAATCGACCACGCAGGTCTTGATTCCACGCCTCGTCAGATAGAGTTTGCACGTCTGAACATTACCAACACCGTGCTTTCCAAGCGTTATCTTCGCTATCTTGTTGAAAATAACATCGTTGACGGTTGGGACGACCCCCGTATGCCTACGCTGTGCGGTCTGCGCCGCCGCGGCTACACCCCCGAATCCATACTTGACTTCTGTGACCGCATCGGTGTTGCAAAGGGTAACAGCATGGTCGATATCGGTCTGCTCGAGCACTGCGTCCGCGAGGACCTCAACGTCAAGGCTGACCGCCGCGTTGCCGTTCTCAAGCCCATCAAGCTTATCGTTGACAACTACCCCGAGGACAAGGTCGAATATTTCGAGCTGCCCAACAATCCCGGCAATCCCGACGCAGGCAAGCGCACAGTTCCCTTCTCCCGCGAGCTTTACATTGACGCAGACGACTTTGCAGAGGTTCCGCCTCCCAAATTCTTCCGTCTCAAGCCCGACGGCGAAGTCAGACTTATGGGTTCTTACATCGTCAAGTACGCAGGCATCGACAAGAACGAGGACGGCAGCATAGCCGCTATCCACGTTAACGCAGATATTGAGACCGGTTGCGGTATGCCCGCTGACGGACACAAGGTCAAGGGTACTATCCATTGGTTGTCCGCCGCACACGCTCTGCCCGTTTCCGCTATCCTCTACGACAGACTGTTCACCGAAGAAAACATGAACGATCTGCCCGAGGGCAAGACCTACATCGACTACCTCAATCCCGAATCCGCAGTCCGCGTTGACGGCGCGTTCGTCGAGCCCTCTCTGGCTGACGCAAAACCGGGTGACAAATTCCAGTTCGTCCGTACCGGATATTTCTGCCTTGACTCCAAGAATAGCGGCGTATTCAACCGTGTAGTCAGCCTCAAGGGCAGCTTTAAAGCATAAGAGGTACGTATGGGTGAACTTGAGCAAGCATTGAAATTTTTGCCCTATATTTACGTAGCGGTAATATCGGTAATTGCCATCGTCGTGACCTGTTACGACAAAATTGCCGCAACCAAGCGTCCCAAGCACCGAACTCCCGAGGCAACCTTGCTGTTTATATCAATGCTGGGCGGCTCGGTCGCTATGTATCTCACCATGCAGATAATACGCCACAAAACAAAGCACATGAAGTTTATGATAGGTATTCCTGTCATAATCGCCGTGCAGATCGCCGCCATCGTGGCAACAATAATATTACTTTAATATTTTCCACCCCGAGGGGACTTACATAAGTTCCCTCGGAGGCTGTGCGTAAATTTAAAGGAGACAAAATGGAAAAAGAAAAACTTGACCGCATCAGCGAGCTTACCAGAATAGCACGAACCCGTCCGCTTACCGAGGATGAACAATCCGAGCGCGCTGCTCTGCGCACCGAATATATAAACGATTTTCGTGCGTCCATGACAGGCATACTGGACAACTCCGTCATCGTCCGTCCTGACGGCACACGCGAGAGCGTCAAGGACAGACGCCACGACTCAAAATCGGATAAATAATTATGATAAACATACCCTCTACTATTTTCACCTACTCCACCGAGCAAACCGAAAGATTCGGTGCAGAGCTGGCAAATACACTTATCGCAGACACAAGTCTGCCCCGATTTATCGCGCTTTACGGTGACCTGGGCGTAGGAAAGACCGCGTTCGTCCGCGGTTTTACATCCGTCATAGCCCCCGATAAGCGAGTAAAATCCCCCACGTTCGCGCTGGTACACGAATATACCGCAGGGGGAGTATCCGTGTTTCACTTTGATATGTACCGCATAACCGACGAGGATGAGCTGTATTCCATCGGTTTTTATGATTATTTTAACAGAAACGGTTATATAATTACCGAGTGGAGCGAAAATATTTCTTATGCTCTGCCCGACCGTTATCTTGACATTAACATCGAAAAAGTCAGCGTCGACTCACCCGATGAGCGCCGCATTACAATAAAATTGCTTTAAGAGGAAACGGTATAATGAAAATATTGGCTCTTGACAGCACCGCTACCACAGCGTCGGTAGCACTGTGCGAGGACAGCGCGCTTATCGCGCTGACCACGCTTAACGCGGGACTGACTCACAGCGAGGCTCTGTTGCCTCTTGTCGAACAACTGCTGAACCGCGCCCACCTCACCCCCGCAGATATTGACATTTTCGCCGCCGCGCAGGGGCCCGGCTCATTTACGGGTGTCCGCATCGGCGCGGCAACAATAAAAGGTCTTGCCTTTGGACGCAATAAGCCTTGTATAGGTGTTTCCACGCTGGAGGCACTATCATATAATCTCGCATGCTGTGACGGCATTATCTGCCCCGTTATGAACGCACGTCGGGATCAGGTTTACAATGCCCTTTTCAGAGCGCAGAACGGCGTTATAACCCGTCTTTGCGAGGACAGAGCAATAGCTGTCGGAGAGCTCATCACGCAGCTGAGCGAGTATTCCGAACCCGTATACGTATGCGGTGACGGTACGTCGCTTATGCGCGACCTCCCTTCCCACCCCGTGCCCGATTTTCTTTTGTGGCAAAACGGTTACTCGGTGGCACAGTGTGCGCTGAGGCTGTATAATGAGGGCGTGCGCACCACAGACATCGAGCTTGCCCCCACGTATCTTCGTCTGCCGCAGGCAGAGCGTGAGCGTCTTGAAAGACTTCAAAATCAATCCTGAAGGAGAACGATACAATGAAAATTTTCAATAAAGTAGCCGTCGGCTGTGACCACGCCGCATATGAAGAAAAGCAAAAACTGATCGCTCATTTGCGTGAGCTGGGTTATGAGGTAAAGGACTGCGGATGCGATTCCTCCGAGAGCTGTCACTACCCCATTTTCGCACACCGTCTTTGCACCTCCATACAGAGCGGCGAGAGCGAGATCGGTATACTTATCTGCGGTACGGGCATCGGTATGTCCATCGCGGCTAACAAGCACAAGGGCATTCGTGCCGCCGCTTGCTCCGAAGCCTTCAGCGCAGAGCTGACCCGTCAGCACAACGACACTAACGTGCTGTGCCTCGGCGCACGCGTTATCGACTACGACAAAATACAAGCACTCACCGACCTGTTCCTCACTACCGAGTTTATGGGCGGCAAGCACGCGACCCGCGTAGGAATGCTCAGTGACATCGAAAACGGCACGTTTTCAGAGCAGTAAAGTATGATAACCAAAGCACAACAAATAGTAAATCTGCTTCGCACTATCTCAGGCTCGGATAAGCGCATACAACCCACCTCCGCCGTTATCGTAGCGGCAGGCTCGTCCAGCCGAATGGGCGAGGTGGACGGCGTCAAAAAGCAGCATATCGAGCTTTACGGCATACCCGTGGTAGTCCGCTCAATGCAAGCCTTTGAGGCATGCCGAATGATAAACGAGATAGTTATCGTCGCACGGGAGGACGAAATACCGCTTTACGACGAATATAAGAAAAAATATAACATTACCAAGCTCACACACGTAGTCGCAGGCGGCAACACGCGCCAGGAATCGGTGCTGAACGGCGTTGAAGCCATAGATCCGAACGCAAAATTCATAGCTATTCATGATGGAGTGCGCTGCCTTGTCACCGTCAAGATGATAGAGGATGTTTGCCTGGCGGCATACCGATACCGCGCGGCTACCGCCGCCACCGCTACGCGTGACACGGTCAAGGTGTGCGACAAGCACGGCTTTATCGACACCACTATAGACCGCAACACCGTATGGCTGGCGCAGACACCGCAGGTGTTCTATGCAAATCTTTACCGCGCCGCCGCTTACAGCGCTCGCGAGGTCAAATTTGAGGCAACGGATGACAATTCGCTGGTTGAGCGGATCGAGAATCCCGTCAAGCTGGTAGAGTGCGGCAGAGAAAACATCAAGCTTACCACCCCCGATGACATTGCTCTTGCGGAGCATATAATTCGTACGCGTAAAGGAAGTAAGATACAATGAGAATAGGTCACGGTTACGACGTCCACCGTCTGGTCGAGGGACGAAAGCTTATAATGGGTGGCGTGGATATTCCCTACGAAAAAGGTCTGCTCGGTCACTCGGATGCCGATGTTTTACTTCACGCAATTATGGATGCTTTGCTTGGCGCGGCGGCAATGGGCGATATAGGGAAACATTTTCCCGACAATGACCCCAGGTATGCGGGCGCTGACAGCATGATGCTGACTCGTCACGTGGCAAAACTATTGCTTGACGCAGGCTACAGCATAGTAAATATTGATGCCACCGTTATCGCACAAGCTCCCAAGCTTGCGCCATACATCCCAACAATGCGTCAAAATATTGCCGACGCGCTGGGTATTGATATAAGTCAAGTCAGCGTCAAGGCAACTACCGAGGAGCGCCTCGGCTTTACCGGCGACGGCTCGGGTATATCCGCGCACGCAGTCTGCCTTATTGATTAAAAAACAACTGCCCATCCCGCCGCGGCAGGATGGGCACAGTATACACACCGCTGCGCAAGTCCAAGCATACGTCTTTATCTTAAACGTCTTTCGCGGCGGCGCATACACGGTCTTTATGCGTAAGCCTTGGGCATTACTTTAATATTGTATGCGCAAAGCTTTTAATATGACATAAAAATTTATTTTTCGGCAAATGTCCTGAAAGGAAAACACAATGAATTATTACATATCCCCCTCACTTCTGGCGGCTGACTTTACACAGCTGCGCGAGGAAGTCACCAAAATAGAAAAAGCAGGCGCGGCAATGCTGCACCTTGACGTTATGGACGGCATTTTCGTGCCCAATATGAGCTTCGGAATGCCCGTTATCGAGTCCCTGCGTTCCGTCTCGCCCATTATTTTTGACGTTCACCTTATGATAATCGAGCCGCACCGCTACATCGAGCGCTTTGCCGAAGCGGGCGCGGACATTATCACGTTCCACTATGAGAGCAACAGCGACGTCAAATCCACCATTGCACAAATAAAAAAAGCGGGCAAGCGTGCCTCGCTGTCCATCTCGCCCGACACACCTGCGGAAGCTATTTTCCCCTACCTCAGCGAGCTTGACATGGTGCTGGTCATGACCGTTTACCCCGGCTTTGGCGGTCAGAAGCTTATCCCCGCAACGCTTGAGAAGGTCAAAACACTGCGCGAATACATAACCGCAAACGGTCTTAACGTAGATATTGAGGTTGACGGCGGTATTTCTCCCGCAAACGTAGCCGACGTAACCCACGCAGGCGCAAATGTCATCGTAGCAGGCTCCAGCGTGTTCCACGCCGAGAACCCCGCAAAGGCTATCGCTGATATGCTTGAGATTGCAAATAAAAATTAAAAAGCTGTTATCCTGACAGTAGGGGCGATTCGGATCGCCCCTACTTTACCATAGCCTCTCCCGTTGGGAGAGGTGGCGGCGCAGCCGACGGAGAGGGTAATTTTATCATAAGATAATACCCTCTCAGTCGCCTTTCGGCGACAGCTCTCCCAAAGGGAGAGCCTTATATGAATAACCGCGAAATCTTATTTAATGGTATCGGATGCTAAGTAGGCAATAATCGAAATACGGAGATATACATGGACAACAAAAACTATATACAATGGATCCGAAGCAAAGTCGGACACGAAAAAATTATGCTTGTTCATACAGGTGGTTGCATTTTGAATGAAAATGGCGAGATATTACTTCAACGACGCGGCGACTGCAATATGTGGGGATTGCCCGGTGGCACTGTCGAACTCGGGGAAACACCTCAAATGGCGGCAATAAGAGAAGTCAAGGAAGAAACAGGCTTGGACGTTGAGATTGGCGAGCTAATAGGCATATATACAGATTTTAACGTTGTGTGCCCTAATGGCGATCAGTTTCAAAGCATTTTGATTGCATATGAGCTTTCTATTGTAGGTGGTGAGCTGTTTTGCGACAAAGAAGAAACATTGGAGCTTAATTGGTTCGAATTAAAAAAAGCACCTGAACTTTTTTGCAAGCAGCACCAAGACATATTAAATGACATGAAAAAGCGATAACGAAGTAATGAGTCTGTTCAAGCGCAAATCATATGGTCAAAACAAACAATTATAATCGTAGGGGTCGGCGCCCACGACGACCCGAAAACGTAAAGTTTAATTAAACTCTATGTTCTCGGGTCGTCGTGGGCGCCGACCCCTACAATTTTATAGGTTTGTTTTTTATATATCCGTGAAATTTTGCAAACAAATTTGCGTCATCTTAATCTCAAATAATTTCATTTCGAATTCAAATACTCTTGAAAAATTTGCTCCACCCAACTGACAAATGCACGCAACACATTTTTCGTTTGCTCTGAGATCTCTTACTGTCAAAGCCCACATCAAAATTGCCGGCAATATTATCGCTTGTTTGAATACATACCTGCTTTGCAGCATTCCATATGTTCTTATCCGTCATATTTTTTACAACTCCTCAATCGACAACACACCTTTAATAGCCTGTATCTCCGTCAGCAGCTGCGGACGCTTTGTGCGCCTGTCAAGATGCAGCGCGAATATTGCGCTCATCATCTCTCCCTCGGCTTCCTTGGAGCGCGTGATCTCAATATCCATAATGCTGACGCCCATTTTTTTGATCTCCTCGGCGATCTCACCGATGCTCTCGTTCTCATTATATTCTATATAAACATTGAGCTTTTTCGCTTTTGAGGATATGTGCCATTCAAGCTTGGAGAGCAGTATCTCCGCGATAAGTACGATAACCATTGTTATCAACGCCGCCTCGTAATAGCCGACACCGATAGCAAGACCGATTATTGCCGACACCCAAAGTCCTGCCGCCGTGGTCAGTCCTTTGACCTTCTGGCGACGCGTTACGATGATGGTACCCGCGCCGATAAAACCGATACCTGCCACCACCTGCGCGCCGAGACGGGCGGGATCGGTTGTCCAGCCTTCTGTCATAAGAAACTGGCTGGTCAGCATTGTCATAGCCGCGCCGAGACACACCAGCGTGTGTGTACGAAAGCCTGCGGGGCGGCGTTTTGTCTCACGCTCAATACCGATAATGCCGCCGCAAAGCACCGCCAGTACCATCCGAACAACGACCGAAATAACGTTAAAATCTCTTAAAAGTTCAACTAATTGCTTCATTGCGCACCTCACAGCTCTTCTATGGAACGAACGCCCGCAACACCCGCCAGCTTAGCGATAATGTGCGCGTGGGGCTGTTTTTCGGGCAGACGCATTGAAAATACCGCATTTGCATATGCGCCCGAGTTTGGATCCGCCTTGGTTATTTCAATATCGTATATGCGTATGTTCTCGCGCTTGATGGTATCGATAACGCTTCCGATATCATTTATATCCACCATTTCAACGTAGACGTTTATGTTGCGCACCTTAGCCATAAAAATTCGCTCCAGATAACGCATAAGCGTAATGGACAAAATTATGAGCGCACAGCCCATTATGGCTCCTACGTAAAATCCTGCGCCGATAGCAAGACCCATACAAGCTGACGCCCAAAGTCCCGCGGCAGTGGTAAGTCCCTTGACCTCTTGGCGTCCTGTGACCACGATGGTGCCCGCGCCGAGAAAGCCTATGCCGTTTATGACCTGTGCGCCGAGACGTGAAATGTCGGTCGTCTTGCCCGCAAGTGCAGGTATGACCGCCATTCTCATAGCTATGTACTGACCGATAAGCATAGTCAGCGCCGCACCCATGCAAACAAGCATATGAGTACGGAAGCCGGCGGGTCTCCGCCGGCGTCCTCTTTCAAGACCGATAATTCCTCCGCACAGTGCGGCAAATACCAGTCGAACTGCCGCTGATAAGGAATTGGATTCGGTCAGTATTTCAAGAAAATCAGATATTACTGACATTACAAAAGCTCCAAAATTACTGTTCTATACCGAGTATGATAGCCACGGTCATATATTCGCCGTCACGATAGAATTTTATCTTGACGGTGTCGCCGCCGCGCTTGTTGTTGATGATAGCCATAACGTCCTGAATAATGGTAACAGGTCTGTCATCCACCTCAACGATAATGTCGCCCGGACGAAGCTTGGTAGCAGCATCCATGCCCTCTGTAACGTCAATTACAAGAACACCTGTAATGGGAGCAGTACCCGTAGTTCCATCATCAAAAACGTACTGCTCGTTTGCAACAACGCCGCCGCCTGTAATACCGATAAGCGGTCGCTTGCTGGCGATAGCACCGGAATTATTGGTGTAACCGTGCTCCATTATATCGTTCAGCACCTTCATGGCACCGTTGATCGGGATAGCAAAGCCGATACCGTCATAGTTATATCCCAACTTCATATTGACAACGCCCACGACCTGACCGCGGTCGTTTACAAGAGGACCGCCCGAGTTGCCGGGATTGACCTCGGCGTTAGTCTGGATCAGAGTCATACGCTTGATCATTATGCCGGAATTGTCATATATCTTGGCATCGCGGTTGATAGCCGAAATAATACCGTCGGTGGTAGTTCCCGCGAAATCAAGGCTGGAGGGAGTTCCTATAGCTACTACCGTCTCGCCCACGATCAGCTCATCGGAATTGCCTATCTCAGCTGCACGAAGACCCGTAGTGTTTATCTTGAGCACCGCAAGGTCAGACATCTCGTCACCGCCTACGTAGGTTGCCGCATACTCCGTGTTATCATGCATAACAACGCGGTAAGATGTACCGTCTTCAACAACGTGATAATTGGTGGCAATGTAACCATTCTCGGTCAGTATAATACCGGTGCCAACACCTGTTCCGCCGTTGAAAGTAACCTCAATTCCCACAACAGACGGCTTTACCTTGTCGGCAATTTCTGGAATTGTAAGCACGCCGCCCTCACTGTTGTGCTCACGAATAAATATCGTACGAACAATATTCGGAGTGAACGTACCGTTTTCCATCAGTACGACACCCAACAGCGTCACCAAGCACAGCGTAAAGGCTACAGTCATAATGATTGCATATGTCAGCGCACCCGACCCACGGCGGCTCTTGTTTTTATTATCATGCTTTACCTGATCCTCATAGTTCCAGCAGTATTGAGCTTGTTTGGGCATTGACGGAACAGCCTGCGGCTCACACGCTATCCGCTGTATGGGTTTAGGCTCTACCGGAGGTTGAACAGCCTCGTTTGATGCCACAAACACTTCAGGCTCAACTGCCGTCTGCGGCTGTGCTTGCACAGCATCCTCACGCTTTAATTCTTCGGAACCCATTTCATCACAGATATCCGGAATCTGATTGTTTTTATCTTGCATTGAAACACCTTTCTCAGACATTACGATCTGACATTTTTATTTGTATCGGATACTTCCTCAAGCGTGAAGCAGAATTCGCAATTCTTACCGTAATCACTCTTGACCCAAATATCCTGACTATGTGCTTTTATAATAGTCTTTGAAATAAACATTCCAAGACCTACGCCGCTCTTGTCAAGTCCGCGGCTCTTATCGCTCTTATAGAAGCGCTCAAAAATGTACGGAATATCCTCGGCGGGTATTCCCTGACCTTCATTGTAGACCGAAACAAGTATTTTCTTATCTTTATATCTGACAAGTGACAGCCGCAGCAGTCCGCCCTCTCGCGAAAACTTAACTGCGTTGTCGCAAATGTTATACAGTATCTGATAGATAGCATCGCGGTCGGCACTGACTGTAATGTTGTCGCTGTCACACTCAAACTCGACCTCAAGGTGCTTTGCGTCTATCTTTTGCTCAAAGGAAATAATTATCTGTCTTGCCATCTCGCATATGTCAAACTGAACCATGGTGAATTTTCTGTCGCCTGCCTGCATACGCGAAATATCCAGCAACGACGCAACAAGACGAGACAGTCTGCGTACCTCTGTTGCTATTATACCCAAATAATACTCGTGCTTATCGGGCGGTATCGCGCCCGCCAGTATGCCGTCAATAAAGCCCGCTATGGTAGTCATAGGCGTGCGCAGGTCATGTGAAACATTGGCTGTAAACGTGTTACGCATGGTTTCCAGATTATCCAGTGACTCTGCCATGTTGTTGAACGCTACGGCAAGCTGTGCAACCTCATCACTGCCGCGAACGGGAACTCTGACATCAAATTTACCTGCCGCAAAGCTCTTTGCCGCGTTACTCATATCCTTAAGAGGACTGATGACCTTTTCGGTTATAAAGTAAACCGCGATAAGCGCCGCCAGCATGATCCACAAGCTGGCAACAAGTATGGTACGTACCATGGACCCCAGCAGGTCATCAAGGGATACAGATGCGGAGCACACGAAAACAGTACCGCAAACGTAATTGTTGCTGTTGATAACAGGCACTGCGAATATCATGTGAGAGTCCTCAAAAACACCCTCAAGATAGTTAAGCTCGGATATCTCAACACCGTTGATAAGCTCATCCATTACCGCCTTAGGTATGCTGGCGCCGGTATTGATATGCGACACCTCGCTATCGGTATAGTTTATGATGTTACCACTTATATCTGTGATAAGAATACTGATATCCGCCGAATTTGCGGTAACAACGCGAAGCACCGATGCGATATCCGACTCATTAAGCACGACAAATGCCGAAAAGTCGGTAAGCTCGGAGCGCTCCAGCTTATCTTCAAGATATGACGACACAGAATGTGCCGCGCTTTCCATCTGATCCGTACGCGAGTTGACAGAATATCCGTTTACGGTGGAGGTAATAATGGCGATAAGCGCCACAAAGCTGATCAGAATGATCAGCATAAAAACGGTTATGTACTTGGCAAATATGCTTTTGAACATAATTACGTTTCCTCCACGCGCATAATAAAATCGTTAGTCGTTAATTAAGCAGTTCGAATTTGTAGCCTACGCCCCAGACGGTCTTAAGCTGCCACTTTGTGGAAACTCCGTCCAGCTTTTCACGCAGTCTCTTGATATGTACGTCAACAGTTCTGGAGTCACCCAGATAGTCAAAGCCCCAAACCTTGTCAAGCAACTGGTCGCGGGTAAATACGCGATTGTAGTTGGAAGCAAGGAAATATAAGAGATCCAACTCCTTGGGAGGAATATCTATTGCCTTTCCGTTGAGCTTGAGCTCATATTTCTGCTTGCTTATTTCAATGCCCTCGTATTTAATGACTTCACCGTCGTCATCACGGTTGTTATGGGCGGAATAGCGGCGAAGCACCGCCTTGGCACGCGCCGAAAGCTCCTTTGTATCAAAGGGCTTGACAACGAAATCGTCAGCACCCAGCTCAAGTCCCAGCACCTTGTCAAATACGTCACCCTTTGCGGTGATCATAATAACAGGCTTGGAGGACATTTCGCGTATCTCGCGAAGTACCTGCCAGCCATCCTTCTTGGGCATCATAACGTCAAGCAGAACAAGGTCCGGCTCAAACGCCTTAAAGGCGGAAACGCCTTCGGCACCGTCATTTGCGGTCTTGACCTCATAGCCCTCATTTTCAAAATAAAGACGCAGTAACTCTGAAATATTGGTATCGTCATCAACGACAAGAATCTTAGTATCCAGCATTTATATTGACCTCCGTAAAATATATTTTTGGTCCTCTGCCCGATGGACAGTTACATTCATTTTATTATACCACTTTATTTGAGTTTTGCAAAGAGTTTTTTTCATTTTTTATATATATTTTTAATAGGTTTTTCAATAATCTCTTGCCAAATACGGAAAAATGTTATATAATTATAATGAGATAGATTGCGAATATTAAAACATTACAAAAAATAACATAATTTTTCTCTGACCAAAAAGAAAGGTACGGTAAAAACACACATGAAACTCGGTATCGTAATTCGCAAACTATTTCATATATCCCCATATAACTCCTTAAAAGTTGTTAAGTACTAATCAATTAAAAGCTTTTTATTCACTTCTCTTTTATACACCTTTTTATATCTCTTTATATTTCAATATTAAAATGGTGTAAAAATGGTGTAAAAATTGTGTAGCAAAAAATATGTTATCCCGAGAAAGTTAATGCAACTGAACAACAATCGCCGCCCATTTTTTATGGGCGGCAAATTTTATTTGGAGGAAAAAATGTCAGAATATCAATTGGAAATAAAACAGATTGTAGATTACCCGCATTGCCGTATTTATAGGCAATTTGTTCAGTCCCTAATAGCTGACCGAAACATTCGTACAAACGGAGGTTCCGGTCTTTTCTTTTACACCGTTCTGTCTAGTTTTGCAAATTTCAGAACATCAAACAAACGCTTCGGCGGCATCAATTTTACTATCCTTCCTGGAGAGTGACTTTGTCAATTGAGTGAGCAAACTGAGTGGTTTCACTTGCGTTTTGGTAGACAAGCGCTAGCAGTTCTGAGAGATCTGCAAGAACGTCACCTCATAACATTTGAGGTGCTTGGCAATGGTAGACTCGTCAAATATAAGATTACAGATTGGCATAAACATAACCGTGTGCTTGAGTATAATGCTCCCTGCCAAAAAGATACAGGATTTTTCTTTCTTCCGGTTTGTATAGCAAATCAAATCATAGGAACGAGACGCCCATCAGAAATGGATATTATTTTAGACTTATGGCTGAATACCGTTTATAACGATGATCAGGTGTGCGGCTCTGAAATCGCACCCGTTGTATATATTAGAAATGGGAGTGGTTCTCCACTTGTCAGTTATACCGAGCTATCACAAAGATATAATCTTTCCAAAGCCACTATAAGTCGTTATCTGAAAAAATTTGAAGATCTTGATCTAATAGCCCTCAATTCTTTTCCCGGTACGCACGGAACAGTTATTTCTCTAAAGAATTACCTCTCCACAATGTTTCAAATATCCGATGTTATGCTTGATAAGGAGGAAATTGCAATGGCATTACACATCACAATTAATCTACAAAATAGCGTTACAAATGACGAGACTACCGTTTCAGAATTGGACAAGTACTCAATCATGCAAAAAGTCAAAAAAGTCCTTGTATCACAAGGTTTTTTATGCTTTGAATGTTCTAGATTTCGCTATAAATTATTAGAGTTATCCGATTGCAGAGATATGATATTAATTAAGGAATCTAATGTACCAAAGGAACGGTTGAGATATAACCTCAAACTATATTGTGGCGAGCAAATAGAACTAGCGCAGTTTGAATTGCTACTTACCCCATCAAACTGAAAGGAGATTTTAACATGAAATCGAAAAAAGAAATTGATGCAACTAAAGATCCCTTGTACCACGATACTTGGATCTTACTTCGCAAATATCGTGATGTCGTATGGAGTCTTGAAGTTTCTGTTCAAAAAGCAAAAAGAATATTTCAAGTTGAGTTTGGGCGTAGCATTGAAGACTTTTTAGAATCCATTTACATTGCTGGTGTAGATTTCGCAGAGTCGGGAATAGAAGAACATGCAAAATGCATTGAACAGAGCTACCAAATGTTGAAACTAGTGGACTCATCCGTCAATCTGCTCCGTGAAAAACATAAAAAGGGCGAGGAATATTATTGGATCTTATATTATAGTTTTCTCTCTCCACAGCAATACCATAATGCCGAAGAGATAATTGAGCTGTTGCAACCACATGTTTTAGACATTAGTTACCGAACATATTACCGTAAGAGAAAAGAAGCCATTGCCATACTTTCTTCAATTCTGTGGGGATATACCGCAAAAGACTACCTTTAATGGCAAACAGTAAAATTTACAAAAAAAAACAGATATTTCGTATTTTAAGGAGAAAATTTGTCAAAAAAAAAGGTATATATAATTAGTGGCTATAATTTTTATGTTATGGCTAAATATTGCTGGATCATTATTGATGATACAAACAAAAATACAAAAACAGAAGGAACAAAATTATGGATAAAACATTTGTTGTAACCCAAACTCCACAGTATGGCGTTGTAAATGAGGTAGTCAAAAAAGGGTTTTCAATAGACTCTTCAATTTTTTCAAATGTGTATCAAGGTTGCATAAAATCTGTAGAAGATATTATTCAACAGAACAAAGACACTAAACAAAATTTAGAAATAGAACCTTTTATTAATCCAATCATTGCAATAACTGGCAGTCGTGGCAGTGGCAAAAGCTCTGCTATGCATAGCTTTGCGCAATATTTGAAAGATTCAAAAAAGTATTCCGACGAAATAAAAAAATACACCGGGTTAGAAGATGCCTTCTTCTCCGTTTTGCCTCCCATTGATGCCACACAATTTGGAAAGAACGAGTCGGTAATCAGCAATATATCTGCAGCTATGTACCGTGAATACAAAAAAATATCAGACACTCTTTCCGTTGACCAAAAGCGCGATTTTGTTAGTCTTGCCAAAGCAGTAAATGACACTTCAGTTGTATACACAACCGGAGAGTGGTTTAAAAGAGATGAATGCTTGCTCCAAGATGCAGAAAAAGTGGGCAATTTGCGCAAAGACTTACACACTCTTATTGAAAAATATCTGAAACTTCAACGTGATTCGCAAAATAACAATAACAACTATTTAGTTATTATGCTTGACGATTTAGATATGTGCACCAAGGGAGCCTTTGCAATAATAGAGGAAATCCGTAAATTCCTCTGCATCAAAAATATTATAATTATTATGACCCTGCAAAGTGAACAGCTCAAAACCTTGCTTCAAACATCTTATGCTGAGTCATTGAGTGGTTACGACAAAGGAGATTCTACTGTAAAAGCCCATGTTCGCCCATTAATTCAAGATTTGGCATATCGCACATTTGAAAAAATGTTTCCGTCGTCTCGCTGCCATTCAATGCCAATATGGAATGCGGATATTTTGAATAGTTTTGATCTTTCTGTCGTTGATAGCACTGGGAACGATGTTTATGGAGACAAACAATCTCCTTCAGACCTTTTATACAAAGCATTGCCTGAAAGCACACGATCAAAGATCATATACAGAACGCTTCATTTAATATGGCGAAAAACAATGCTCCTTCTTGTGTGCAACAAAGAAAATGAGCATCTACTGTTGCCAAATAATCTTCGTTCACTGCATAACTTCATCGTAATGCTCAATAGTATGGAAGAAGTTATTGACTTGAATAGCATTAAGCAGCCACTTCCAACTTTTATTCCTGGTTATCTAGAATTCAACGCATTCATAGAAGAAGATAATGCATTTATCAATCGTGAAACTTTACAAAAAAACCTGGATTTGTTTGAAAACTACTTGATGGAAAATATTCATTCTTACGGCAATATAAAAATTGGGCGAAAAAGCGAACAAGACTTTGCTGACACTCTAGTTTCGCTAATATATGAGATGAAATTAACACCTTTATGTCGCTTAAACGCCAAAGTTGTTGGCGACATCTTAGATGCCGATGTATCTTTTATTGGTGATGCATTTGATAAACAAGTAAAAATCGGCGATACCACAAAAAGTCTTAAAAACCTCCTACAAGATGCTGTTGCACATGCTGATACAATTAGTGTCGGCGACGTAATGTTTGTACTGGGTAAAATCGATGTTCGCACAAGATGCCGATACATTTCATATCTAGTTGAGGTAATTCGTACCCTATGGAGTATAAGAATGACCAAAGAATTTTTTATCAACGGAAAAATTCGCAAAAACCGCAGCGGCAATTTGTATGCTTCATATATTACAAAGGATTTTCGCATAGCTGTCGGAGCATTAATGGTTGATGCAAATGCGACTTCTTTCTTTCCAAGCAAATGCGCACAAGGGAAACGCAGCGGAGACTGGTTTGTACTATCAAAGGATAAAGAAAAAAATTTCGAATTTTATAAGCTATTTCAAACATCGTACATTAGTGAAATACCTAATAACAATAAATATCCAAAAGAAGGACATAATTATAGAAAACATTCACCGACTGGAATTCCCAATTATCTTACAATTGGCCTTGACGATATAAATGCTGGCACTATAATTTACCATCCATTGGCAATATACACAAATTTACTAAATTATTATGAGGGTGCACCTGACATAAATATCTTTACACACCCCCTTGAATCCATTGTAATGACATTTCCTTTTTATTCGTTAGATTACCTATATCGTTTTTATGAAATATTCCGAAAAAAATTAAAAAAGATTTCCAGCAATACTAACAGCCTTATTCAATCATTCTTGAAAGTAAATGATATTTATAATCAAATCACATTGATTGATGTAGATTATGATACCAACATTTTAAAGATTATAGGCAACCACATACCTACTGGTCATTTTAAGCAAAACTATCCAATCAACGCTAAACTAATAATTCAAAAAATATGCGAGATTGCCATAGATAACTTAAATATCGATATTGTAGACAAAATGCCCACCAGATCCATTGAACTTGCGGTGTCATTGTTGGATGATTTTGATGTTGTTTCCGAGATAGAAATTATTTCATCTGTTTTAAACAAGTATAGTCAAAGTAAAAATAAATTTTTAGAAGATGCATTAAAGGCCTCAAATCCAGAGGATCTACTAAATTGGTTGAAAGCGGAATTAATATATGGAGAAATAGATGATGCTTACCGCACACTAGACAAATTAGATGACGAAATTACTGTTAAAGACATTGAAACTTCAATTAAATGTATTGAGTGTGCCATTGCAGTATATTCATCTTTCGACTTAGATTCAAAAAGACTATGTTGTAAATCAGACATAAAATGGGAACGTTTGAGGGGATTTTGCCCAACGCGAATTAAGGATATTTTAGACAAGTTGATGATTTTGAAAGAAGAAAAGGCAAAGCAACCAATAGAAAGTTCTATTGATGCATGTGTGTAACATGCATCATTAGTATAACTGTTTAATTGCATTTACAAATATCTTGCACACTTGTTCAATAATACCATTGTAAAACGAGGTCAATCATATGATTATCGAAGATACTCTCAGAGTATTGCTCCGCGATATTCCAGCAGAAAGTGCAATTCAATCATGGATAAACGGATACCAATATTCTGATCCGCTATGTATTCGCTATAACGACAAGTTGTGCCATACCTCTTTGATGGACAAATCAAACCATTATTCTGTCGATGATGCTGAATACGCACTGCGCTATGCTAGGAACTATGACTTATTGCAACCAGATGACAGCAAGCAATATGGTGTCTTTGGTTTGGTTGCTTTTGCAGTAAAAGATATGCTGACAACGGATATTGAGCACGAGTGCTTGTGTAAATATATGTCGTTGTTGGATTTTAGAAGGTTGACTCATCCTATCGATCCTACAATATTTGTATCAGCATATTTAGCTCAAGACGATATTCAAAAATCATATAATCGTAATACTTTTGCTCGTAACCCTACTATTAGATGTAACAACGGACGCTTGCAAAATATACTAAGTCATGGTATGGCTGAAAACCATTTTCACATTGGCGGTTCCACAAATGCTTTTTCATTTCAATGGATTTGTCTTATGAATCATCTTAGTGGCAACCGCAGAAATGAATTCTCAGAAACAAATATTGACTCATCACCACTAAGTTCTCATCCCTCCGAAGCACCATTATATCCCCTAATAATCAAAGCTGCATTTATTCGCTATTTCTTATATTGCACCATCAACGACATATCTCCATTTAGCAACACAAACGAAGAGAATGACTTAACCATAAAAGATTTATTAAAAATGTGTGATGATGAGATTGGACAAAATGTGCGCAGATTGGACACATTAACCTATTCATTACGCGAATTATGCATAGATCAAGAAAAAAACATATCGCAATCTTTCATTCCCGACTATGCACTATATGGTGAGCCAATTCCAAATGTAGATAATACCGATGAATTACATATTCCTTGCTTAGCTGTTAGAAACTATGAGCGAATGTTGTATAGACCGCTTGCAGGCGAACACCGTTTTCAATACAGCTTATTTAGTGAAATATTTAAGAAAAACCCAAAAATCATGCCTTACATTGATTTGGCATATGCATATTTATTAATATATTGTCGCTTTAGGGCAGAGTTTGTCCAAGTAAACAACCGAGTGGGGTTCAACAACTTCCGTCAGTACCAAGATAGAAAAGAAATATTCACGGATAAATGGCCGCAATATGGTGAGCAACGCACTCAAATTGCTCAACAATCTGTCTTAGCAAACCCTCATATAATATCTTTTGAGGGACGTTTGGGCCCTGCCCTGACAGCTGATTTGTTAAACATAAAGTTACTTAAAACATTAAGTCTAGCGACAACATCAAGTTATGTATCTCCGTATTTAGAACACTTTCTACAAGGACATAGAGGCAATGTATCCTCAACAATAGTTAATTTGAAATCAGCTCTTGATAAGCAAAAACTAAAACAACCTATTCCAGCTACCGACAGTCTTGCTCTGAGAACACTAGAAAACGCTCAAAATAAACTTAGTTACACCATACATTTCCCCAAACGTGCACAATTCATTTCAAATGATGAAGCATTTGAATTGACAAATCCTAGGGATTCCAGATTACGCAAGAAAATCACCGGCTGGGCATCCGCAATTATTCAAGCACGTTCAAAATATCCCGAAAGTATGTCTTGGGTAACAACTATTGACGCTTGTTCCAGCGAAATTGATTGTCGTCCCGAAGTCTTTGCACCAGAATTCCGTCATATGAAATATGTAACACCAACATATGATGCCGCATTAGCATCTCCGTATGTTCCACCATTGCGAATTACATATCATGTTGGAGAAGATTTTTTGGATCTTATTGATGGCTTGCGTGCAATTGATGAAGCAATTATATTTTTAGATATGCAAAACGGTGATCGTATCGGTCACGCCATGGCACTAGGTATTGATTGTGAAGAATGGTACTCATTCAAAGGAGAGACTATAGTTCTTCAAAAGCAAGTGTTGCTGGATAACCTTGTTTGGCTATACGGAGCTATGCGAAAATATAATATTGCAAATAGTGGCGTGGAAGATCATATAAGAAAATGGTTTAAAAAACTATATACCAGCATTTATATTGACAATATTGACAAAAAAGCAAGCACACAAAGTTTATTATACAATGTGGGAATAGATGACTACCTTTCAAGCCTATCATTACGCGGGAACGACCCGCTCGTCTACATCAATAACCCGGGCGGTTCTATTATAGAACAAAAACACTTTCAAAAGGCATTGGCAGAAACAGAAAGTGAGCCGTGGAAACTACAGAAAAAAGCAGGCAAAGGCTATGACATTCTGTCAAATATATTATACCACTGTTATCACTGGGATTTTGGTATGAAGCTTGAATCTTCCAAACTTGTCGAGTATTCAGTACCATATTGTGTAATTGATGTAATATGCCAAGTGCAGGAAAAAATGCAATATCAGATAAGTCGCAAAAATATCGGAATAGAATGTAATCCTTCTTCTAATTATCTAATCGGTACTTTCAGAGACTATTTAAAACACCCCATATTTAGATTTGATAATAAAGAGCTTTATCTACCCTCAGATGCCAAAAGTAAAGAGCCAAATCCACATATTTGTGCTTCTATTAATACAGATGATCTTGGTATATTTGATACATCATTAGAAAATGAATATGCCATAATGGCGTCTGCGTTAGAAATAGGAAATAGCTATTGCAGAGAAGGCGGTACGATGCTCCCACAGCAAATCTATGATTGGTTAAATCACATTCGTCAAAACGGATGTGATCAAGCATTTCACAAATAATAAAAATCCCCTGACTTAGGCTTCACTAAATCAGGGGATTGTATTCTAAATTAATATTCTTCTGCTAAACATCACCGAAAAGATTTTCTTCATATTGTGGAAGATGCGTCAAAAGCAATCTGATACCAAAATCTGCTTCTATATATGCAGTTTGGTCATTCTCTTGTTCTGCGGATAAATACTTATCATATACCTCTAAAAACTGTTTCCAAAAGTTATTTCTTACAATGTTTTTGAGGCATACATTATTATCATCCGTCCATTCTTCTACAATACTCTGCAATTGCTTATATAGTGGCCCTACAAAGGCTATTTCTTTTTCATACTCCTTCAAATACTCTTGCATATTTACAAGATTGACCTGCTGCCACGACTCTAAATTTTCTTTATTTTCCAGCATACCATCAATAATCGTCATTGGGTTGACATCGCGCGAATACTTTTCCTTTATCCATTCGATCATAAAACCAAATCTCAAAATAGTCTCATACGCAACCTGGTCAGCCGACAATGACGCCCATTCCTTTTCTTTGGCCATTAGAGTAATATATTCTTTCATTCCCATTCTTGGAGTTGCACAATTTTCATTTAGTAAAAGCATCATGGAAATATCCGACCTTACTTCCCGCAAAAAATAGGTATATGATTGAATATATTCACTCTGTTGCACCGCATTTGGCAGTAACTCCATTTGCTTAGTTGACAGTCCGAAATCCGCAAATGATGATTCTATATCCAGACTATCCAAAATCACTCTCGCAAACGAAACAAATGACATAGAATCTTGATAAATTAACGAGTCATCATTTAGGCGCTCATAATTAAATATCATATATTCATATAAAAATTTCTGAAATGCTACATTATCCTCAGCATTCATTGATATAGCAATGCGCCTTACTGTAGCGGCTAATACCCACTCGTTTCGTTTCTTTCGGTTTTTCACCGGGATATAATGAAAGAACTCATGAAGCAATTGTCTTAAATTATCCCAAAAACAGTATCTCTTAGCATACGGAATATATAGAAACGAATATGAAAACCATGGTGAATACTGAATTGGCGCAACTGAATAAAGCTCCTCGCAGCTCATCATTGCATCATTAATTATAGGATAGAGCGCTATAAAATCATTTTGTATTTCCTCGGGACACTTATACTCCCCCTCACCCATAGAAATGTCCCGCATTATTGCACAAAAATTCAAGATAGCCCATATCTGACTATTATAATTATAATCGCCTATCTGGCTCAACAATTGATCCATACTCTTTTTGAAATCCGAATATCGTATATCACGAATGTTTTTCGAAGCATAGTCCTCTGCGCTTTTTATAGCACCTGTTTCTGATATGTTTCGAAGAGCAGTATCACTTCTTAATGTATTGAACACTAGCCAAGCCAATTGTAAGCCTTCATAACGTCTATCTAATGTTTCATTATCCAATGAACATAATCTGTAAATTAATTCTTGAAATTCAGAAAAATATTTGTTGTGATTCCAAGCAAGGCTAGATGCCTCAATAACATTATTTATTTTACTGACCTGTTCAAAATATTCGCTATCATTTTCTTCATTTTTGTTAGATGGAATTAGTTGTTTTGTAATCGCATCAACGCACTCAGTATCAACATCGCTTTCAGAAATTATAATAAAATTGCAGGCAGATAAATCACACACAGCAATTCCAATACCCTCTAAGGCGTTATTTAGCTTGCCACAAAGGTCAAAACATTGTGTAGTTATATTATCACTCAAAGCTATAATAGAATTGGCACTACTCTTGAGCCACGGAATCGGAAATATCTTTATTACAGATAATGCTACCGATTCTATAAAAAAATTCTGACTTACCGCATTGGTTGAATAAGCCAAGAGATGACATCTATTTGAATCATTTCCTTTTTTAGTATCTACCGAAATAATTATTTTTTCTCCTAAATCAGTAAATTCGCCCCAAAGATATATTACACTATCCATGCTCAATTACCTCCTTTAGACAACAAGTCCTGAATACCGAAACGGCACTCAGGACTTGAAAATGTTCATTAACGCCGTCTGCGACGTCTGGCAAATGAATTCTCATAAACATACCTACTATAGTCTGCACTAAGTTCAGTAGCTGTCTGACAATAACCAACTCTGTATAAGCGGGCACTTTTGACAGTCCTTGCCAAAAAAGTGCGAATCTCACATCTGCCATCATCACATACAAATGTACTCGAAATTCTATCAATATTCTGACGAATATTATCTATTTTTCGAATTCGTTTCATATCGATACCCCTTATATAAAGTTAAAAAGCACAATCCAATGTGACTTTCTTTAAATTTGTATAGATATTTTCTATATAGATTTTAAAATGTGGAGAAGCTTTTTAAAAGCCGCCATAGCGTATATATTATATTATGTCATATACAGTTATATATTATAACACATTATTTTGCGTCTGTCAAGACTTTTTGAAATTTATATTGTATCAAATAAACCAAACTTTTTTAAATCAACTTGTGCATTTTGCTCAAAAGTAACATTTAATGCTCCTGCTAAAATAATATGATATCAATATCCAAAATGTTCCAATCAAGTTTTCTTTATATTATATTTGGGAAAATTTTCAAAAAGTTTAATTATATATAGAAATAACCAAGCATAGCACCTATAAATGATGTACACGAAAATGGCACACTTTTGCCATTGCACAACAAATATGGATATAGTATAATAAGTATGCTCAAAACTATATCAAGCGCCACTTGGCGACGTTAACACCATTTTGTCCGATGGTGTTTTTTGTTGCTCAAAATCAAGAAATTCAAACAAGGAGGTATTTATTTGAAAAAGGAAATCACACCACAGACTCCCAAAAAGCCAAGGCTTCATATTGAATGGGGCAGATTCCTTTATATGGGCTTTCTGTGTGCTATTATGCTGGTAGCGATGAGCGTACCCGCATTTGCGGCAACACCGACTATTTGGGAAAAAGCTACTGAAATTATGAAGGATGTATATAATCAAGTCCTTCTTATTTCAACGATTGCTGCGGTTGTAACCGCTGCTGTGGCTCTGCTTTTAATGAACTTTTCAAAAAGCGGAAAAACAGTAGATGAGTCAAGAGCATGGCTCAAGCGTATCATCATTACTTGGGCAATTCTGAACAGCCTTGGCTTCATTATGGCATACGTCACACCCTTCTTCTCGGACGGTAAGTGGAACGGATAGCCGTTTTCTAAAATAAGAAAGGATGTGATGATATCGGTATATTAGACGGTATTGTTGAATGGGTAGCCGAACAGGTTATGCACGGACTGGATCTAATCAGTTCATCGATTTTGGGCGCGCTTGGCTGTAATATGGATACCTTTTTACGATACTTTCCCGCTGCCGACACCATGTATAAGGTGTTTGTTGCTCTTGCAATCGGACTTATCCTTTTGAATTGGGTTTGGCAGTTATTCAAAAACTTTGGATTGGGTATAGGCACTGAAGCAGAAGATCCGGTGAAGCTTAGTATTCGCTCTATTCTCTTCATTCTCCTTGCCTATTATGCACGGGATATTGTAAACATAGTTCTTGATATTGGCGGAACCCCTTATCATTGGATATTAAATTCCGAGTTGCCTCCGCTGAATTTTGCAAACTTTAATTCAGTATTCCTTACCATTTTGGGTGTTTGTGCAAGCGGCGCCGTGTCCATCATAGCCCTCATACTTGTGCTTATCCTTGCGTGGAACTATATCAAGCTTCTATTTGAAGCGGCTGAAAGATATGTTCTGCTTGGTGTATTGGTCTTTACTGCTCCCGTTGCCTTCTCAATGGGCGCATCTCAAACAACAAGCAACATTTTCAAGAGTTGGTGCCGAATGTTCGGCGGTCAGATATTCCTTCTTTTGATGAATGCTTGGTGCTTAAGACTCTTTACGTCAATGGTAGGTGCCTTCCTCTCCAATCCCTTATCGCTGTAAAGGAGGCAGTATGAAAAAAAGAAATAAAATATTATTTGTGATAGCCGTCACGCTGATTATGGTCTCCATTTGCAGTGTGCCGGCTTTTGCTTTGACCGAGGCAGAGGTCGAAGCGGCAGTTAACGCTCAAGGCAGAGATGCCGTTACGGGAAATATCTTTGTTTGGTTTCTCTGTGCGATTGCCTTCTTAAAGGTAAGCCAGAAGATAGACAGTTTTCTCGCAGGACTCGGCATCAATGTGGGACACACGGGCGGTTCAATGATGGCAGAAGCTCTCATTGCCACAAGAGGTGCTGTTATGGCAAAACAATTTGCGGGCAGAGCCGGTGGTACAGGAGGAAAAGGCGCGTCCTCCGGTGGTGGCGGTGGCTTTATGAAAGGCGGTCTTGCAGGTGTTGTCAGCCGTAACTTCTCTAATAATGCCGTTAAGAAGGCTACGGGCAACGGCAGTGGCGGTCTTGGCGGAAAAGCCTTTACTTCCTCTGTAAGCAAAGGCGGCGGTTTTGCCAATAGCGTTATCGGTCGAGTAGCAACAGGAAACATTTCCTCAATGGGAACGATTTCGGGAGCAGGTTCAAGTGAAGCTTTAATGTCCTATCTTGGATATACGGCTCTCGGTGAGGATGCCGAGGACGTTCCTTCCTACTCTAACGTAGAAATCGGCGGCGGCAGAATTATGGCAACCGAAACGTCTGCTGACAATCCGGGCGGAATTGATGTGGGTATGTATAATACCGAGCAATATATGGCTCCTTCCGGCGAGCATACAACGATAACTGCTGCCGATGGAACAAGCTGGTATAAGCAATACGCGCAGGATACCGTAGAAAGAACCCCGTACAAAGCTCAAAACGGTGCCATTGGCTACCACGAAAACATTGTAAAGAAACTGCCCGATCCTCCTCGAAGAAAGGATAGGGTCTGATGGCAGAAAACAACAATCCCGCTTCTGAACCTCTACAAAAAGGTGCTCAAGCGGCAAGTGCAGTACGAGGATCTGTTAAAACAGGAAAAGCCATAGCCGCAGCTGCAAAGGGTGCATCTGCGGGTGGCTTATACGGTGCGATTGCCGCATTTGCGTGGGAAAACAGAGGGCTTATCCTCAAGATCACCATAGCGGCAACCGCAGTATTGTTAATCCCCGTTATCATTATTTGTATGTTACCGTCTGTCATTTGGGGCGGTTTTAAGGACGCATTTTCACCTGACAACCCTGACGTCCCTATTCTCAATGACAGCACGGTAATTACGACCAATTTAAGTGATATATCCGCATCCATCGGAACGATCATGTCCGAAGCGATGGCAGATATACTCACTCAAATAGATTTGGACTTTGGAAACTCAAGCGCTACTCATAAGGAGATTGTAAACCCCTACGACAGTACAACGAATTACAGCACTGCATCATTTGTATCTCAATACTCCGCATCTAAAAATACCGACTATCAATCGGTATCCATATCGGATATGGAGTGTGTTCTGCGCGACAACAAAGACAAGCTCTATTCCTATACGAAGGTGTTGGAAAACAGAACAAGAACTGTTGAAACCGTTTACGTGGATGAAGAAACCGGTGAGGAATATATCATAGAAACCGAGGTCACGGAAACGTGGGCAGTTTATACCATTACTTACAAAGGCGAGGAATACTTTGCAGATCATGTATTCGGTCTTTCGGAGGAACAAAAAAGGCTGGCTGAGGACTACACAAGCAATCTGAATCTATTTTTGAGCGATGATACATTCAACTGATTTTCAAGGAGGTGGTGATATATATGATTCGGCTATGATGCTCTTACAAGTCTTACGAACAGGAGGTAAAACGTGAAACGGTTTTTCAAAAAAGCAATCGGTGTTTTGGATAACAAACGCGGAGACGGCTATATTGACGTGGCGGTAAAAATGATAATTGCCGTTGTCATCGGAGCATTACTGCTTGGCGGTCTCTATTATTTATTCAATAATATCGTCCTGCCGGGACTTGCAGAGCGAATTCAAGATATGTTTGGCTCTCCCGGTGGAAGCGGAAATGATGGCGGTGGCGGCGGCATCATTCTCCTTTAACAAGCACGCTAAATAAAAAACAAAGAAAGATACGAGGTAAACTTTTATGAAAAAGCTTTTCAAAAACATTCAGAACAAGGCAAACTCTCTCGCAATCAAGGCAAAATGTGCTCTTGATAACGCAAAGGCAGAGGGTTACATCGACACAGGTGTAAAAATCATCATCGGCGTCGTAGTCGGCGCAGTCGTTCTTGCAGGACTCTACGCCCTCTTTAGTGGTGTGATCCTCCCCACTCTCGAAGGCAGAATCGACGGAATGTTCGATTATGCAGGCACTCCTTCAACCTAATATCAGGTTAATAAGCAAAACACAAAACAAAATATAATTTTTGAAAGGAATAACATATTATGAAAAAATTTTTTAAGAAACTTCAGGACAAGGCAAATTCTCTCGCAATCAAGGCAAAGTGTGCTGTAGAAAGCACAAAGGGCGAAGGTTATATCGACACAGGTGTGAAGATCATCATCGGCGTGGTAGTCGGCGCGGTTATCCTCGCAGGACTTTACGCCCTCTTTGATAACGTCATCCTCCCTCGTCTCAACACCGAGATCACGAATATGTTCAACTACACTGCTTAATTTCTTAGGCGGTGTTTTTTGTTGGGGGCGGGTCCGCTCGCCCCCGTTTCAATTAAAAGGATGAAAAAGTGGAAATACTATTTCAATTTTTAACCCTTTTCGGTCTGCTTCTTGTGGTGTGCGGAATAACGTGTATTCTCAACTACTATATGAGAAAACGAGGATTCTCGGTTAATGCTCTTGCCAACCATCTCATTGTTGTTCTCGTTACCGTCGCACTTTATGTGTTTGGCGGACTGAGTATTTGGACTGTAAAGGGTGTGATTATGTTGCTTGTCTTGCTGTATGCGTCAGTACAGGACATTTCCACCCACGAAGCTGATGACTCACTTTGGGTAATGCTTCTGATACTCGCCCTTGTAGGCTTTGGCGAAGTTGGTATTTGGTCAATGGTGATGGGCGGTCTGCTCGTCTTTATACCGCAAATGGCAATCGCAATGTTTACGAACGGAAACGGAATTGGCGGTGCCGATATCAAGATCTCTACTACGGCAGCTGTCTTGCTTGGTTTATTCGGCGGGGTTCTCGGATACGTGATAGGTCTTACTTTCGCCGTAATATTTAACCTTATCTACAATAAAGTCAAAAAACAAGCCTCGAATAAGGCGTTTGCCTTGCTTCCTTTTATATCGGCAGGTCTTATGGTAGGTTATTTCATTTAACAGGAGGAAAACAAAATGAGTTTTGGAAATCAAACCCAAACAAAAGAACCAAAAGCAGTAAAAAAGCCCAGAGGTACAGGTAAAAGCGTCTTTTCTTCACGTACCGTTATCGGTATTGTCTGTATCGTGCTTGCGCTGCTCATTACATTTGGCGTAGCTCCGCTTGTCAACCGCTTTTCCGACCAAAAGGTTGACATTATAAGACTCAAGGCTAACGTGGCTCGCGGACAGATTATCACCGCCGAACACCTTGAGGTCGCAAGCGTCGGAGCTCACAATCTTCCGAGCGGTATTATTAAGGACGGAAACGCTATTGTCGGAAAATATGCCGCAACCGATTTGTTTGTGGGAGATTATCTCTTTCCCGCAAAAATTTCCACTGATAATAAGAGCGCAGACGATGTGCTGCTTGGTCTTGACGGAACCAAGGTTGCAATCAGCGTTACCATCGGAAACTTCGCAGAAGGTCTTTCAAACAAGCTTGAAAACGGAGATATTGTCAGTGTAATCATATATGACAAGGATAAGTATATGTCCTATACTCCAGATGAGCTTCAGTATGTCAGAGTGATCACCGCCACCACAAGCGACGGTATTGACAAGGATGAAGCTGAAAACGGAAAATCCGCAACCGTTACGGTGTTAGTTACTCCGGAACAGGCAGAACTGCTTGCACAATATAACAGCGTTACATCTCTTCACTTTGCTCTTGTGTACCGAGGCGACAAGGAAAAGGCAGATGCCTTTATTAAGGTTCAGGACGATTATTTGAAAAAGAATCCCATCGTCAACGAGCCTACCTAGGAGGCAGAAGCAAATGAGTAAAATGATAGCAGTATGGGGCGCACCGAATTGTGGTAAGACCACGTTTTCGGTAAAACTCGCCGAAACAATTTATAGAAGTTCCGGAGGAAAAAGTGCTGTTATCGTTGTATTTGCTGATAGTCTGACGCCCACGCTTCCCGTTGTCTTTCCTAACCACAAGAGCGAAGAGGTGTTCTCTGTGGGAGCAATTCTTTCAAAACCCGATTTCTTTGCAGATGATGTCGTTTCCAATATCGTTATGTTGAAAAACAAAATGAATCTCGGCTTTCTCGGTTATAAGGAAGGAGAAAACGTTCATTCTTATCCAACCTACACAGAAGCCAAAGCAAACTATTTCTACGACACGTTGCTCGGCATAACCGACTATATTATCGTGGATTGTATGTCTGATCCCAACGGAAACCATCTTACGAGAGTTGCGCTTGAGCGAGCTGACAGTACGGTCAGATTGTCGGCACCGGACCTCAAATGTATCAGTTATCAGATGTCACAGCAAATGATATTTGCGGCGGCAGGGCTTATGAAGGCAGGAGATATTCTCGTAATGAATATTCCTCGTGAAGAGCTGAATATGGCGGCACAGGACGCTAAACACCATCTTGGCAGAATTTCCGCGATACTTCCGTTCAGCCCCGCACTTGCGGAGCAATATATGGAAGGTAATTTGGTTTTGCCGCTTAAAGATAAAAGGTACACACAAGCATTGAAAGAGATTTCGGAAAGGTTGGTATAAGCTATGGCAGTTATCGAATTATCCTCGCTTGTACCACTGTGTCAAAGCTTCATTGCACGGAATTATTCTGCGGCGATCATTGACAAAAGCAAGACCGAGGAATTGAAGGCGTATATAGGCAAATACCTTTACGATACAAATTATTCGGTTGTTGGCTTCGATACCAAAGAGCTTGTGGAGAGACTCTTTGAAGAAATGGCGGAATATTCGATTCTGACAAAACATCTTGCCGATCCCGATATCGAGGAAATCAACATAAACGGCTGGGACGATGTGGCTCTGACACATCTTGACGGAAGAATTGAAAAAGCAAAGGAGCATTTCTTTTCACCGACGCACGCAATCGACATCGTGAAAAAATTGCTTCAGCATTCCGGGATGATCATTGATAATGCCGCGCCTATCGCTCAAGGTCATCTTCCAAACAACACCCGTGTAACAGCACTCAAAGAACCTATTGTGGATGCTGACCGAGGAATCGCGGTATCTATTCGTATGCTTCACCCGCAGCGAGTTGACCGCGAAAGTCTGCTTCAAACAGAATCGATCACCGATGAAATGCTCTATTTTCTTGAGGTTTGCTTGCGGTACGGTGTGTCGTTTGTCGTGGCAGGAAGAACCTCGTCGGGTAAAACCACACTTCTCAACAGCTTGCTTGGCTCAATTCCTGACGGTAAGCGTATCTACACGATTGAAAGCGGTGCCCGTGAATTGTCTTTGATAAAGAGAGACGAAAACGGCAAGGTAGTCAACAACTTAGTGCATACCTTATCTCGTCCATCCGACAAGGAAGCTTATGATATATCGCAAGAAGATCTTGTAATGGCGGCACTCCGATTTGACCCGGATATTATTTGTGTCGGTGAGATGAGAGATGCAGAGGCACATTACGCAGTGGAAGCAAGCTCGACAGACCATACTGTTGTAACCACAGTTCACGGCGGTGGCGGCAGATATGCCCATCGCAGAATCGCATTCTTGTCTCAGCGCAGATTTCCCATAGATATGAAAATATCAATGCAGCAAGCAGCGCTCGCCTTTCCCGTAGTCGTGTTCGCCCACAAGCTCGAAGATAACAGCCGTAAGGTAATGGACATTTCAGAATGTGTAGTCCACGATGACGGTGAGCTTGAGTATCGAACCTTATACCGTTACCAGATCAACAGCAACGAGTATAAGGATGGGCGTTTCCATATCATAGGTGAATTTATCAAAGAAAATTCTCCCTCGGACTATCTCTGCACGAAGCTTTTGCGAGGCGGCATTCCACAAGAAATTCTCCATAAATTCAATGAAGGAGGAAATACAACTTGATTGCATTATATATTATTGCTTTTGTTCTGGCAGTCATCGGCATCATATTTGTTTTGAAGATTACGCCTGAGCAAATAAACAAAGACATTACGGATCTGTTCGGCAAAGAGGAAACGCTGAAGGATAAATCGCTGAGCGCCCGCGGCAAGAAAAAGAAAAGCAAAATCTTACTTGAGCTTGAACACCTGCACCGAGCGTTAAAGGAAACGGGAAAAGAAAAGCAGTTTTCATTTGCTTGTGCGCTGTCGGCACTTTTAATGGTTGCAGGCTGTGTAATTGCTATTGCGATTGATAATGTTTTCTTGATTCCCGTACTTGCTGTGGCATTTGCGATACTGCCGTTTGCATATCTTCACAAAGCCATTGCAATCTATGAGGAACGAGTCAAGGCCGAGCTTGAATCGGCGCTTTCTCTTATTACAAGCTCTTACATCAGAAGCGAAAATCTTGTTGCGGCAGTTGAGGATTCCATTCCTAATCTGCATCCACCGATAAAAAGTGTATTTGAAAGCTTTTTGACCGAGGCAACCGTCATTTCTCCCGATATACGTCAGGCTATTTATCACATGAAGGATAAGGTCAAGAACGATATCTTCAAGGAATGGTGCGATGCTTTAATTGCTTGTCAGAACGACAGAGTTCTCATTGATATTCTTCACCCCATCACCAAAAAGCTGAATGAGGAGCGTGTCGTAAACAACTCGCTTCGCACAATGCTTTCCGAGGCGCGTCGAGAATATTGGATGATGGTAATGCTCGTTCTTGCAAACATCCCTATCCTTTACTGTATCAATAAGAGTTGGTACGATTCTCTGATGCACACCACCTTTGGCAAAATCGTTCTTGCCATCAGCGGCGTGGTGATTATTATAACGGCAATCCGTATGAACAAGCTTACAAAGCCCATTGAATACAAACGCTAAGGAGGACTGATTATGGTAATATTTCAAATTATGATTGGTCTTTTTGTTGCAATAGGCGTTGCGTTCATTTGGGCAGACGTTGTAAAGCTCCCCACGATGAAGGCATCAAAGGCGGCAAACAACCTCGGAAAAAAAGGAAACAAGAAGACAAGCACCCTTGACATCTACCTAAAAAACATTTCGGCAAAGCTTGCTGAAAAGATAAAGCTCAACGAATACAAAAAAGACCAGCTCGCAACAGATCTTAAAACAGCGGGACTCAATATTACTCCCGAGGCGTATGTATCGGATGCGATTGTAAAGTCCGTAGCGATAGGTCTGCTTGCCATTCCCGCGTTCTTTATTGTAAAAATTCTTGGCTTATTTATCATTTTTGTAGCTGTTGTAATGTATTTCAGCGAAATGAAAAAGGTCAGCAAGATGATTATCAAAAAGAAACAGAAGATCGAGTATGAGCTGCCGCGTATGGTTTCTTCCATTGAAAAAACAATGAAGCACCAAAAAGGCGTTGTTTATGCTCTTGAAGCGTTCAAGGATACGACCTGTCCCGAGTTAAAGGAAGAGCTTGAGATCACAATTGCAGATATGCGTTCCGGCAGTGAATTTGATGCTCTTTCGAGACTTGAAAGCAGAGTCGGTTCGCACGATATGCTTCTTGTGACAAAAGGACTTCGCGGTGCTCTATATGGAGATGATATGTCTGTCTATTGGGCAACGATCTCTCTCCAACTATCTGCCGCGCAGCAGGAAAAGCTCAAGGAGCAAGCTATGGGAGTTCCGAGAAAGGTGCGTAAGCTTTCAATGGCGCTTTTATTCTGCTTCATACTCATATACGTAGCGGTGCTTGGTCAAGTTCTGCTTGGCTCAATGGGTACGCTATTCTGACGGAGGTGAGCATATGATAAAAGCACTGAAAAACAAAAAAGCTGAGGGTTATATCGATGTAGCGGTGGCGGTTCTCGTCATCGCTTTTATATTGGTTATCGTCATTAGTATTTGGTCGATGGTAACGCTCAAGCAGGATATGAACTATATGTGCAGCGAGCTTCTTGAAATTGCCACAGTCACGGTAAAAATCGGACCGGAGGTAGAGGCAAGATTTATTGAACTGTGCGCCGAGGTCGGCTTTACCCCAACGGTGGCTTTCTCGGCAAACTATTTAGAAACAGCATCAGGAAAGGTACAGCTCGGCGATGTAATTTCCTGCACCCTTTCAACCGAAATGACCTTTATGGGCTTTGGGGGCTTTGAGCTCCCGTTCGATGTAACGGTCACTCAGTCGGGATTATCCCGAATTTATTGGAAATGAGGTGGTTATTATTAACGCTCTCAGAAACAAAAAAGGATTTAGCTACATCCTTGTATGCGTCATTATTATTTTTGTAGTAATGGTCGTATTCGTAGCTATGCAATACGCTTATGTTTATCATATCGCAGAGGAACAAAAAAATGAAACGCAGTTGAAGCTGGATGGCTTTGTCACAAGAACGGCGGTAGAACAATATGACGCGCTGAAGCAAGGTGAGGCATGGGTAGATTACGTTGACAGGAATGAGCTTGTTGACGGAGCCTATTACTTGCTCGGCTTTCCAACGATCATTACCTTGGAATACAGAGAGCCGGTTGCCGTTGCAGGCAAATATTATATGTCAAGACCGACTATATATGCCCTTGCGGGAGATGCCTTTGGTGTCTACGTTCAGTATGAGATCGAAATACCGTATGAGCTGTTCGGACGTGAGTTTTCTGTTGTTGTTCCCATCGAAATGGTAAGCAGATATGTAGTCAAATAAAGGAGGAAATATGAGTAGAACGCAAAAAATCATTTTCTGTGTTGTGGGTTTGCTCGGTGCCGTTGCCATTATAATCGGCGGCATAGTTTTATCGTCGGATGATGATAAAACTCCCGATGAAACCGATCCCCCTGCAATTTCAGATACAAACGACGAGACAAGCACTCCCGTTGTTCCAGATATCAGACCAAATACCAATGACGACAAAGAACAGCACCAAGACAGTCCCGGTGAGGTTCATATCGACATTGAAGAAAAGAACGAAGAATCTACAAGGAATGAGGATCCCGCCGTTGAAGGTGAGGTAGTAATCATTCCGGGAGTTAAGGAGGATGGCGAATGAGAAAACATTTTTCTAAGATAATAGCGATGCTTTTGGTTGTCATAACCTTGGTGTCGCTTTGTGTTGTACCTGCGGCGGCTGCGGGCAGTTATCCTATGAACTGTTCCATCTATTACAAGGATGAAAGCGGAAAAACGGTAGCCACAACCAAAACATTTTCGATGAACGCGGCAGACACCACCGCACAGCAGACAAAGTATTATTCACCGTCCGTTTCGGGATATGCACTCAAGTACAGTAGCAACTCTTATGTAACCTACGCGATGATGGATAAGAGCTTTCCCGCGTCACATTATGTGCGCCAAGGTTCTGCGACATATACCGTGTATTATGTGAAAACCGCAAGCTCTACGATCACTTATCAGTATGAGGATAGAAGCGGTACGGCTGCTCCCACAAAGACAGTAACGGGTAAGGAAGGTGCAAGTTTCACAGTAACCTCACCTACTGTAACGGGATATACTCCTAACCGTTCTTCCGTTTCGGGAACTTACGGTGACGGCAATCATAGCGTTTACTATTATGAGAAAACCTACACAATATCGTACAACGCAAACGGAGGCAGCGGTGCACCGAGTTCTCAGACAAAATGGCACACGAGCAACCTTACCCTGTCTTCAACAAAACCTACACGAACGGGATATGATTTTCAAGGATGGTCAACCTCAAGCTCCGCTACGAGCGCGTCATACAGCGCAGGAGGTTCTTTTTCAAGAAACGCCAATACAACCTTGTATGCCGTGTGGAAGGCAAAAACATATACCGTTTCGTATAACGCTAATGGCGGAAGCGGTGCACCGAGTTCTCAAACAAAAACTTATGGCGTAAATCTTACGCTTTCATCTACAAGACCTACCCGAAGCGGCTACACCTTTGAGGGTTGGGGAACGTCGAGCTCCTCTACAAGTGCTTCTTATCAGCCGGGTGGTAGCTATACAAGCAATTCCAGCCGCACGCTATACGCAATATGGGAGAGCAACGCACCTACCACTTATACCGTTTCGTATAACGCAAACGGCGGTAGCGGCGCGCCCGCAAGCCAGACAAAGACTCACGGAGTAACACTGACACTCTCCTCCACAAAGCCGACAAGAAGCGGATATACCTTCCTCGGTTGGTCAACCTCAAGTTCTGCCACAAGCGCATCGTATAGTGCGGGTGGTTCTTATTCTACCAACGCATCTTGCACGATGTATGCCGTATGGTCTTGTAGCCATTCATCTACTTCACAGCACTAT
>JAZNBA010000003.1:0-13634 GCA_045586785.1 Eubacteriales bacterium
GTTCGTCAGACCGAGGCTTTGCCTTAGGCTTCCTTCAAACTCCACCTCACGATGGACGCCCTTGCCCTTGGCTAACAGTTCCTACTGCCAAGTCTGTAGCGGACTTTCACCGCCAAGTTGTAACACGTGCCGAGCGCACTACAAATGATAATGTCCTCGACTGGGTATTTCCCTTGTCGAGGACATTATCATTTCTTACTATTAAAGTAAGGGTGTTTCCTTTCTATTTTCCATAATAGCGTAGCTTATCATTATCCAAAAGAATACCATATACGATTTTTTGGCAATCCTTATCCGCTTTGTTGCTTGAAAAGATTTTTTCCAAATCTCCGGTAAGTATTTCGTCCTTGTGCTTTACAAAATAAGGTTGATATTCATCTGAATAAATTAAATTTTGCCACATATAGTTAATCAAATTGACTTTGGAATAATCAAAACTATCGGGGCTAAGTACAAATTCAAGATGTTCAGAAAACTCAGAATATTCTTGCAATTCTGACAAATCGATTGGATAGTCTAATAGATTTAATATTAAACATGACTCAATTGCAACAATTAAGTGATCGGGAAATGAGCGATATTTCGGCTTCTTACGCCTTTTTTCTGCATTAATATTAATGACACTTTTGAGCTGAGCATACACCTTGTCATTGAAGTCAATTGCTTTTTCAATTAGAAAATCAAACAAGTGTGTATACGAAATCACTTCTAAATTATTTTCGAGAAAATGTTTGTATTTATTTACATCGATTAGCTTTCTCATTTGATAAATTTTGATAGTTTTTTCTTTAGCATCGTCCAGTGATTCAATATTAGTTTCTATAGATCTTTTGAAATCTTTAGACACCATGTCGGACAATCTATTTGTAACTCTTAATAAGGCATTGCTACAATGTTCCATTGCCGTTTTGTACACAGCGGGGTCAAACAAACTGCTTAATAAGTCTTCCGCTATCGAACTTGTAAATGATGGGGAAAATTTGCTAACTACCGTTTCGACTCCATAAAAAACACTACTAATATCAGAGGGAGTGCCGCTAAAATGTTTTACTAAATCTATAAAAGAGACTATCAATTCATTTTTTTGAGCCTCATCGAAATCTATCAATGAAATAAGTAGCAGAAAGTTTAATGTATGATCTTCCCACTTTCGAGCGGGATACTCCTTTATGGATTTGCAGTAATTGTTAAACTTGTTAACGATATCAACATCATCTGTCATAAGTGAATGAATCTTATATTTGTCTATCCACTCTTTGAAATTTTTATGTTTTGTATATTTTACAACTATGTCAATATCAAGTTCGTTCAACGGATACGCTTTGGTATCTGTTCTTATCGCCAATGGGTTATCTGGATTTGATGAAGTAAGAGAATACGAACAAAGCATTGCTTCTACATAAGGAGCAAAATAGGCTTGGGGATCCGAAAAGAAATTTATGGGTAAAAGATTGTCTATAAAGAAATTATAATAATTATATACATACCTTTGCATCTCCCTTAGGTTCTCGTACGCATGATCAAAATAAATTGTATTACTATTATACTCATAGCGTTTTTGTTGCTTTGCTAATATTTCTCGCATTTTGTTTTCATCCTTGGCAAAAGATGAAAACATCTTGTTGAGAAATCCAATTGATTTTTTATACGCATATGGAGCGGACTCTAATAATTCTTCCAATTCTGTCGTGCGTACTTCTTGACGGTCAAATAGTGAAAGCGAAACCAGGCGAGCGCGAGTTTTATGAAGCAAAATACTGATATAATCGTTTTTTGAGATCGTTTTAAGGTCGTCATAAATCAATTCTTCATGATTAAAATCTATACCCAAAAGATTATTGTAGTAAATTTTTTCTGCCGGAGTCAAAGTACCAATTTGCTTTTCAATGGATTCATAGTCGTTATCTAAATAAAATTGAACCAGTGAAGACCTTTCAAAATAAGGGATATCGTAGGAAAGGCTGTCATCTGAATTAAGTTGTATTCTAGTAATACCGGCTCTTTGAAATGTATCAAGAATAAGCGGATTTTCTTCTGTTAGCAGTGCAATTAATTTTTCATATATGGACTTATCATAAAGGACTAGATCAGTATTCAAAATTTGATAATACCCAAAAGAATAGGCAGAGATCAAGTCGTCATAAGAAATTTTAGAATAGGATTTTAACATTTGGTATCTTTCGTTGAGGATATCCTTCAAATCCATATATTGACTTGAAATTGTATTGTCAGAAATACATTTTAGGTATGTGTATAAATGGCGTCCGCTTGGATGAGTTAGACTTTCAGGGACCTTTGCTTTGGATTGCAAATCCGCAGGTAAAGTATCCAAACTAATAACAAAAATATTATTTTTTTCAAGCCTCGATACTTCAAACTCTGAAGGGGATGAATTTTGAATTAGGAAACTGCAAGGTCTCTCTGATATATCATACTGCTTGCAAAAATAATTAATCCAACCAATAATAAGGTTAAGATTATTGTCGTTTAGTGAATAGCCTACAAAAACGAATGTATGATTGACCAAAAGCGATTTGATATAGGTGCTTATAAGAGGATGCGTTTGCTCATAATCTAAATAATCGCTTTCCTTCAATATTATTGTTTCAGGATGATCAATATCCCCGTGCATCTTAATGATATAGCCATCACTGGCGTTTGACAAAAGGTCTTTGTCCTCATATATCACTTTATAATTAGCAGTTTTGATAGAAGCGGAATTTTCCAAAAGGGCATCATAATTTGTGGTTATAATATGATGAGGGGCAATATCTAATATTAGATCATCTATTGCATTGGATTCCTTATCACATTTCAATATGTCTGTAATTGTTTGGAAATATTCGTCTGAACGTACAGACTGATAATAATATTCCGGAATTCTTAAAAATTCCGATGCGGTAAAATTGAATCGTTTATCACAATTTTCTTTAGGGCAAGCTGCTTCTGCAGAATCACAGCCGTTGCAATTCTCGTTATAATTAATCTTTTTAGCAATGTTTTCAATAAGACCCTTCCAGGTGGGAACCCCGGAATTGTTGGATACACCAGAACCTACAAATATTACAAGTCGGTTGTTGGTTCGCGCTTTGCTTATTTCTTTTATAGAATCAACCCAATTCATAATTTATCTCCTGCTAATTCTTTTCAAAATATGCTCTGCTACGCTTTGAATAATAATATTGTCTATATTTGATTCGGATAATTTTCCTTATCATCATTTCCCGCAATCAAAACGACCTTTCGATTTTTGCGATCATACGAAAGATTTTTGATAGTGACAGAGTCGTCAATCGGATCGACGACAATATCGCCGCTGGTATTAAAGTTAGTATACTCAGATAAAACAAATAATCCAAACGTTGCTCATGGCAAGAGAAGGTTCGGATTATTTTCATGTAATCACTCATACATAAGCAATAACTACACGAATGACTAACATCATAACCCACTCTCCCCGAACACCCACAAATAATAGTCCTCCAGCGTCGGTGCGACGGGGGTGGCGGATTCGGTAGGCTTATCCTCCGCAAGCACACGAACCACGGCTTTGCCCGTCTGTTCGTCGCGGGCGATGTTTGTGACACGGAACTTTTGTTGCAGCTCCATGACCTCATTTTCCTCCGCCATCACGTTCCAGACCTTACCCTCGATCTTGTGTAACAGATCGGCGGGGGTGGCGTGGTCAACTATAACGCCCTTTTTGAGCAATATTGCCTCGCGTGCGATAAACTCAATGTCGGGCACAACGTGGGTGGCAATTATGACAATTTTATTAAACGCGATGCGGGATATAAAATTCCGTATCGCTATTCTTTGCTTGGGGTCAAGACCTGCGGTGGGCTCGTCGAGAATGAGCACGGATGGATCTCCGAGGACGGCTTGCGCGAGCGCCAAGCGTTGCTTCATACCTCCCGACAGCGCGACGATGCGGCGCCGAGGCACGTCGTCAAGCACAACGGCGGCGAGAATCTCGCCTATCTGCGCTGCTATGTACTGCTTTTTCGCGCGACCTTTCAAGTGCGCGCCCACGTCTTTGAGCGCCGCCATGTACCACATAAAGCGCTCAACCGTGAAATTGGGGTACATTCCAGGGTACTGCGGCATGAATCCAAGCTTTTCACGGAAGCGGACACCCATTTTCAGCGTGTTTTCGGGCTCGGCCTCGCCATCGGAGAACAAGATCTCGCCCGAATCTGCCTTGAGATTATCGGTGATTATGTTCATCAGCGTAGACTTTCCCGAGCCGTTGGGACCGAGCAGCGCATATATACCCGTCTCAAAATCGGCGCAAAAATCTATCAGCGCACGATTTGTACCGTAAGATTTGGAGATGTTGTTTATTGATAATTTCATACTATTCTCCCTTTTTGAAAACAATAAACCTTTCATTTGCGTAATACCGTTCAACAACTCGAGTCAAAATGCAGGTCGCTAACAGCATTACAGCAATGCACAGTACCATTGACACAAAATCGCTTGTCGGTTGGCTTGCCGAAGAATAAAGATATAGCGGATGACCCGCAAGCATGGAGATCATATCGCAGAATACGGGCAATCGAGCGCCGAATTGAGCAAGCAGCCATGGTGCGGCAGTCAATATTATTGATGCACCGAGAATAGGAATAGGCTTGCGTAGCAATTCCGAAAGGCACGCAACTAATATACCCATACAAACAGCCATTATTATCTTGACAATAAAGATTATTGCTACATATTGAATTACAGTAATATTTGCAGATGTATTTTCAAATTTTATCAAGCACCCCAGCCATGCTTGTTTGTTAGGCATAGACCAATTTACAGCAACCGTAATGATATCCATAGCTGTGGCAATAACAGAAAGGAATCCACTCCATATGGCAACGATTAATATTTTATAGCGAAATGTACGGTGCTTACCGTGTCGTGTGCACTTGAGTATATTTGCGAAGCTACCCGACGACGAAGTCGAACGATATTCCATTGCGAAGCTGCCTGCGGCTATCATCAATATCGCTACATAAACAAACCAATCGGGCTCCGAGGAAAACAGCTTTTCCCATCCCGTTTCATAAACATATACTGTATCGTAGCCGGCTTGCCGCTTTTGCGTCAAATATTCACCCAGTTTTTCGACACGTCCGAACACAGAATTCTCCACTTGCGCCAGCTGATATGTTTCGGTATACGCTTCCCACTCTTGATCGGATATTTGTCCCGAAATATAATCATCCTGCATCGCCGTATGAGAACGCAATACATCATTTATACGCGACCGTTCCTGTGCTAAATAGTCCGACTGTTCCTCCGCGCTCATACCGTTGAGGGTATTTATGTACTTCATATACACAGCCTCGGAGTAATAATGAGGATTTTCGTAATATTCCGCTCCCCACAGCGCTCTCAAAAGCAATACGGCAATAAGTATCAGCACTCTTCCCAAAGGGAGTAGCTTTATATGCTCCATGCCGAACAGTCCTGTCACGGCGACGCCGCGCCGACTTTTGGCGTAAGTAGCTTTTTCGGAAAAAAGCTTAGATTTCAAACGTGCTGCATTCTGAACAAGTCTCGTCGGCAAATGCAGTCGACTCAAGCGGCATAAACCGTATGCCGCACCGCCCAGCATCGCTACACTCACAAGGCAGGCTGTCACGATCGAAACAACAACGAGTCCCATCGCCAAACCCAGAACATTGACGCATCTGAACACCGAAGTTATATCAACAGCCTCTGCCACAGACACAAGATTTATATATTTTATCGCGGGCGGCGTACCCCGATAAGCGTAATTGCAGACTAAAAGGTTCAAGCCCCAGAACACAGCGCCCGAGCCGAAAGTTGCAAAGTACTGTTTTGAAAAAGCCCCAACCATAGCCAGTACCGCGCCAAAAGCGAGGCTTGCCAGCAGACGCAACAACAGCGTCAAGCCCAGGTATTCAAGCATATTCACAGCCCACGGCACGCGGGCATACTGCTCAAAAGCCTGAATGGCATTTGTAGGTGAGGAATATCCCACCGTTATGCCCACCGCCGCTAAGCAAGACAACGAAAACAGCAGCGTAAGCAATACTGACACAGCCAAAACGGTCAGCACCTTGACGCGAGACAGATGAAGCCGTCCCCGCCGTGTTGTACGCAAGATCGCCGCCATACCGCAGGAATGGTCTTGTATCATAATATACGGAACAGTCACCAGCAGCGCCAGCATCAAATACACCGTCACGGCAGAGTGAGACAGATATATATCGTAACCGTAAGGATATTCGGACTGCATATTAATATTATCTGCCACATTTTGATAGTGCTGTATCATAAGGCTTTGCAGACCGACCTCATATGAGGATTCCGAAAATCCGTAGGATAAAAAATCGTCCCGATTTATCTCTGCACGGCGAATTATCTCTTTAACCGTGGCGGCGTGGCTTTGCTGATATTCTTTTTGCTCATATACTCTCTCAAGTATCTCAAGATCATCTATCCGCCCACGCGGGTCATATGTCATGGGAAGTGTCCATACATAGTCATCTTCCCCCGCTTTGGAGGCGGCGATCATGTTTTGCAGCTCTTGCATATTGAGCTGTTGCAGCTCGTCATAATAAGCATCGTATTCAGTAGGCGAGGCATTATACTGCCGCATTATACGGTTTACGACCTCCCCCACCTGTTCCTCGCGGCAAACAAGCAAGGTGTGACCGATATTCATCACAAGCAATATGGCGACTATGGCTATCACCAAACGGCTACCGAATATTTTTCGGAATTCGCATATGAACATTGTCACACCTCCCCTCTCTCAAGGATATACCTTTATTTTATTGAACAAAATTAAAGTAATCACTCATATCCGCGATCACTTGCGTCTTGCCGTCGGTAAGGTCAATACACATAAACATGGGCGCAGATTTTTCCAAAGTGGTCTCATCGAAGGTGCGGAACAATCCGTATATCTTCCCGTTCAGACAGGAAATCTGCGAGATCAAAAGATTTTCATAATCGAATAATTTTTGCGGATCACTACCGTCAAGCTCACAGCACCACATATCATAATCGGCAGTATATACCTCACACATTTGCTTTTCAAGATCCTCGGGAATATAAAGGTAGTTTAATTTGTAAGGGTAATAATATATCTTTTCATTGTTCATCACAAAAGCACCCACATGATCTGATAAAAGCTCATTATATTCACCTGTATCTATATTGACACGCAACAGTTTGCGTTTGAAGACCTCTTTTCCGTCAAGCCGTGTTTCACTGCTGCCGTCTGCTGCAAGCATATAAATATGATCTCCATAAAGATGCATTGAGTCCATCACTATCACATACTCGCCGTCATAAATTGTCTTTTTGTCACTTCCGTCGGGATTGGTGGAAAAAAGAGTATTGGATGCCATGAATATCAGCCGCCCGTTTGCCGCAAAGCAAAGCTGTGCATTTTCTCCCGACATATAAGTCAAAAACTGCTCGATTCCACCGTCAAGATTCATACGGCACACGGCGGGAATGTAATCCTCAGCATTGTCTTTATCACCGTTTTCCCGCAGCTTTTTATATGTATAATACATATACTCACCGTCAGTAACAGGATACCCTCCATAGGATTCCTCCACCGTACAGTCTCTGAGTATCTTTTTAGTCCCATCTGTCAGATCGTAATACCCATAATATTGCGAATTGATACCTTTACCGTAATACGTTCCACGAAGATATAGCCTGTCTTTTGCCACAAAGGCAATATCACTATCGTACAACGGACAATCCACCGAATGGTCACAAGTGGGATCTATACAAACATATGAAAATTCCGAGGTGTTGGTATTGTACCGAAAATTATTGGTCTGAAAAAAACTGTAATATACATAATTTCGGTTCTGATGAATGCCGGACAGGATCTGTACTGCGTTTTCTGTTGCAGAAATATCAGACGGCGGCTCGGAACATGCGTTCAATGCAATCAATACTGCACATAAAACACCCAAACAAATTACTCTTGAACTTTTTTTGATCATATACCCTCCTTATGTGCCGGAAATAGAGACTGCCGATTGAGTCACGCGCCAAGCTTACCAAATAAGATCAGTCGGAATAGCCCAAGATCGTTAGGTAATCGGACATATCGGCAATCATTGTATAACTTCCTTTTTTAATGTCCATCACACCGAAGCAGGGCGCGCTTTGCTCATTGCTGACAGCATCATATGTTCTAAACTGACCGTACATTTTGTCTCCAACAACATAGCAACTCTGCGACAGCGACAAATATTTTATATCCTGCTTTGTATAAAGCTGCTCTATACTACCGCCCTCGAGATCGCAACAACGCAAGGTATCATCATAAAGCCATACCGTGGGTACTTCCTTGCAATCGGGCTGTCCGTAGTTCGGTGGTGTATAAACTGTACGTAGTTCGTACAGTAAGTAATAAATTTTATCATTTATCATGGTGTACGTATTTACGTAGTCCTCAAGTAGCTTTTTATATTCACCGGTAATGACATTTACCTTGAATAAATTATAGTGATATACATTGGTTCCGGTGGCTGATATATCATATGTTCCGTCAGAGGCCAGAAAATATATGTTACCGTCTAACAGGAATTCTTGCTGAAAAACGTCATACCCATCGTTATTGAAAATAATTTTTTTGTTTTGACCGTCAAGATCGGTAGAGTAAAACACACCGTTTGCACTGTCTTCAAATATCAGCTTGTCATTATATATAAATGTTATGAAAGCGGTATTGCTGTCAGCATAGCAAAGAAATTCCTCTTTTCCGCCTGACAGAGGCTGACGAAAAACAGCCGGAACGTAATCGTTAGGATCATCGGCATTGCCGCCGTCCTTCAACCGTTTATATGAATAATAAAGATAAGTACCATCGGTCTTCATATGACTCGTGAAGACCTCATAAGTCTCGCATTGCTTTATGATGGACAGCGTGCCGTCAAGCAAATTATACGCAGCATAATTAAAATCTCCATCTATATCCTTGGAGTAATAGCTGAAATACAGTCTGTCATTGGCTATAAAGCAAAGGGACCAAATGTCAAACATAACACACCCTGACTCATAGTCATGAGCGCAAGTGGGTTCCATACATGCCGAGCCAAAGTCTCCGGTGATCAAATTGTATCGGAACACAGCACCACCGATAACATAGTAAATGTAATTGCCGTGTTGTGCAATATTGGGCGCGACCGATATAACACGGGAGTCTTGCGGTATCTCTCGGACGTTGTTCTCACACGAGATAAACATACAAATTTGAAGCACGCACAAAATCAACAGTGCTACGCATTTTAATAAACTTCTCATAATGCCCCCCACTCTGCCAATTAAAAACTTAATTGCGATTTTGTATTAAATCATTAATATTGCAAATCTCCTTGGTTTCTCCGGTTTCCATATTCACTTCAACGAAATATGTATCAGAAAAACTGTGTGTTTCAGGGTCAAAATAGCACACACCTGCATATAAGTTTCCATCAATAACGCGTCCCAGTCCGTTGTGAATTACATTTTCCTGTGAAAATTGCTCTCTTACATCTTCTCCGTTAAGATTACAAGAATACCACGTAAAATCCGCAGTATATATCATACAAGCTTCTTTATTTCCCTCCTTGCCAAAATTCGGAGGTGAGTACAATGTCTTAAGCTCCAAAGGGAGATAGTATACTCGATCACCGTCAATAGTGAAAGTACTCACATAGTCATCAAGAACCTGTATGTATTCCCCGGTTTGAATGTTTACACGGTATAATAATTTGTGATATACCTTCTGCCCGTTCGCGTCCGTTTCATATGTTCCGTCTGTACCCAAAAAGTACAGCTCCTCTCCGTACAAGTGCTCAGATTCTATATTAGTAACGCTTTCAAGCGAAAACAATAATTGAATGTTTTCTCCGTATATATCCGTGGATATAATTTCGCCCGAACTTCGTTCAAAAATCATTCGGTCTTTGCTAACAAACAACAAATTGCCGTGATCGTTTTCTTCAAACAAGTATTCTTCTTTTCCGCCTTCAAGAGGTTGACGAAAAATTCCCCATTGATAATCCTCGGTGTTTTCTGGATCACCACCGTCTTTCAAGGTCTTGTAATAATAATAAATATATGTCCCATCTGTTTGCATCAATGTTGAACCGGCCTCGTGTTTTGACAATGTTTTAAGCACTTGTTGTGAGCCGTCCAAAAAGCTATATGACTCAAAAGTAAATTCATCCAAGTTATTAGTATAATACAACCTATTATTTTCGATAAACGAAGAAGAAAGAATACCCCACATAGGGCAATTATCCTTATAGTCGTGACTACAGGTAGGCAAAACGCAGGCAGAAGAAAACTCGCTTGTTTTTACGTTATAGCGAAAAACAATACCCGCATATTCGTAATAAATATAATTGCCATATGGAAAAAGGTGTGTCCCACGGACACTTAAGGCCTTGGCAGTATTTTCTTCGTTATTTGATGCGTTTTCTTCGCACGCAGTAACGCTAAACAATACCATACTGCATAGCAATATAGCTACAATTGTTTTAAAACAAGACCTCATATAACAAACACTCCTTAAATAATTATTTTTACATTATATTCATGTCCCCATAAGTGCCGGAACGCTTAAGCATTCCGGCACAGTTTATCTGTAGAACCATATTCATCAGTATTAGCACTATCTTCATCATAAAAGCCATGATCTTCACCATTATAGTCATCGCCATAAACAGTAATTATCAATGCTCCATACCTTTGTTCTACAACTTTAAATTCGCCTCTCAAAATGCAGTTAGTATTTACATTAAAAACAAAATTACTTTCGCAATATCCGCGAGTATTGTTTATTGTATAGGTGTCGAGGTTGTAAAAATTACCATTTGCAGCAAAAGCCGAAATAATATTCATGCTCATCAAACATGCTAACATAACTACAAAAGCAATAAACTTAATGTATTTTTTCATAATCTTTCTCCTTTTTAATTTTATAATAAAATTTTTTATTTGTCAATATATCATATATAGAAAATACCTGAATAGTTAATTTTTGTCATTTCGCACAAAGCATCAACATCACCTACTCCTATAAAATCCCTGTCTGTTGGTCAACTTCTTTTTCGTTGCCCATTGGATTCACTCCTTTCTACCGCACCAAGCAACGATGCTAAATATTTTGAAGATAACCTATTGTTTTTTTCACTTATCAATGTCCAAAAAAGGCGCAAATATTACATGAATTTTGCATATTCTTCTTTTTTGCATACTTGCACAAGCAACGCGCTTGCAAATTGTTCATATTGACAATTTATTTCACTCAAAATCGATTTTGAAATATAATATATAATTATTTTTAAAAAATGTATATTAATTTTTAAGGAGAATTTTTGTCGAAATAAAAGTATATAATAGTGAAGCGGGGCGGTCACAAAGATATGAACAAGGCCGTTTTATAAAGCATAGCTCCATAAAGGCGGTGATGGAATGAATGAAAACAACAGAGAAATAACATATGACGAAGCATTTTTGCTAAACTATTCTGTAATGGTAAAGAGCAGTATGAGCATGATTGGCGAGAACGATGCAGAGGATGTGGTAAACGAAACATTCGCCCTGCTATATCTGAAGTGGGACTCCATTGACAATCATTCAGAAAAAGTTATTACAGTTTGGTTGCACCGAGCATTAAAGAAAAAATGCCTTGAATATCACCGAAAGAACAGCAAGCACCACCATATTGTTGACCCGGAGATATTAAATAGTTTGAGTTCTGAAGACATAATAGTTGCTTCCGAGCAAGAACAAAAATTCACTTTATACATAGATGTAATTAAAGAAAAACTTTCACCTGCAGAGTACGATGTGTTTGATTGCATTTTGGTGAAAGGAATGAACATCGACAAAACGTCATCGGCGCTTGGTCTTTCGTCCAATGCCGTGCGCGTGAGATGGCATAGGACGAAAAACCATATAAGCTCGTTCATAGCCGATATTCTTGATTAACTACTTATGCGCTGAAATTGTTAACAAATTGTAAACAATTAAGATTTGATGTAATAATTCAACGAAATACAGTCATTGATAGTACGAGGAGGTGATCTCGTGCTTAACACATTTTACGAGGTAATAACCAAATATGTATAACAAAAAAGAGGAAACCGTGCGTGATATACTCGACAGTAGCTCGAAGCCGCACAACAACGAACAGCAGATCGAACAGCTTTTCGGCATAATTGATACCGAGCTCAACAAGCCCGAGGCAGAAGCCGACCAAGACCTGATAAAGGAATGCTCGGATTACATCGGGGAGCTTATGCCGGATGACGAGCTGCATTCGGAGCAAGAGCTTTTACTGAAGTTAGATCAAGTCAAAGCTATGGCCGAGGCCTCGTCTGCCGACGAAAGCAGACACTCCGCAAAGAAAGGCAAAGCAAAACGTATTGTTTGGAAAGCTGTTGCCATACTTGCGGCAACTATGGTCGTAATGTTTGCAACGTTGTCTGTGGCGGCAATAAAAAATGGATATAATAGCGCATGGGAATATCTTGATGCAAAAATTTCAGAGGTGCTTGATATGAAGTTCTATGAAAGCACAACGGAAAATGGCATTACGTTTATTCGAAACGGAAAAAGTAAAAAATATGATTCTATCGAAGAACTGCTCAACAAAGAAGATTTAATTATTATGTATCCAACCGTATTGCCTGACAAAATACATATTAAGAAAATTTTAATTGTGCCGCGTGATGAGAGCCGATATACCATTGCATTTCATCTCTCGTCAAATGACATAAGCATAAGCATCACAAATTATTATCAAAAGGATATAAGCGATTCTCCAAACCATTCCAATTACATCTCAAGTGATGGACATAATTTTGTAATCATTCCAAAAGAAAACGGTATATACCAAGCCACGTGTCAATATAATGGGTTTGAGTATATAATACAAGCACCAAGCACAGACTGGTTAATATTAATAATTGAAAATATAAAGGAGATAAAAACATGAAAAAACTCATATCTTTAATTTTGGCTATACTGTTAATTACTACACTATGTTTTTCGACTTCTGCTACTAATGAAACTGATTATACATATAATTTTGGAGAAAAAACCATAGTATTTAACTCTAGTACAACATTCACAAAAGCTCAACGCGAAAAAATCGCTAATATTCTAAATGGCACTGGTAATGAAACCGAGGTTGCCAATTTATTATGCATATTTGGACATAACTATAATGTGGATCACGTTACAACAATCACTCATTGTGCAAGTGCCACCGCACCACGTTGCTTGGAAGAAATTTATGAGGTAAGCGTATGTACTAGATGTAATCAAACAATTACAGAAAAAATTACGTCTTCATATATCTATTGTTGCCCCTAATACCAGCACTGCAAATTAGATGCATCAATAATACGACCGATTTTTTCGGTCGTCAGTCCGCTGACAAAGCCTATCTCAAGCAAGAGATAGGCTTAAGTCGGAGGCCAAGCGGTCTTAGGAAGACAACATATTAGGACAACTCCTTGGCTCACAGAACGACATGGCTACGATCCGACTTCCCTAATACCAGCACTGCAAATTAGATGCATCAATAATACGACCGATTTTTTCGGTCGTCAGTCCGCTGACAAAGCCTATCTCAAGCAAGAGAT
>JAZNBA010000004.1:0-7652 GCA_045586785.1 Eubacteriales bacterium
CTCACTGCCGCCGTGCAGAATATGAAGAAAATAGCGATGCGCTGTGGGAATACCTCCTCAAGTTTTCTTGCGTTTTTCCTCCACCTTAATAAAAAACAAAGCCTATCTCTTGCTTGAGATAGGCTTTGTCAGCGGACTGAATCCGTGCTTATGCACGGATTTTTTATTATGCTTTTATAAACACAGTTTTGTCGTTTTGCGGAGAAATCACAGAGTCCGGCAGGTCTGCGTCCGATATGATGTAGTCAACGTCGTCGGTGTGACACAGCTGGAGCAGATACGTTTTGCCGAATTTTGAACTGTCACAAAGATAGACCTTGGTTTTTGAGCGTGTCAGCATGGTGCAGAGAATAGTGTGCTCCGGCTCGGTGGTGTTGAAAAGACGGCCGTCAGATGAGATGCCGGTGGTGGAAAAAAAGCATTTGTCTATATGCAATCGGCTCAGCGTGTCAGCGGCAAGCTGTCCTGTAAACGCGCCAGAGCTATATATAAGCAGGCCGCCCAGTGAGTATACATTCAGATTTTTGCAATGCTCAAGACGGGTGAGCACACCGAGACCGTTTGTGATGACGGTGAGGTTGGTGAAACGGTCAAGATGCTCGGTCATGCACAGGGCGGTGGAGGAGGCGTCAATAAAAATAATGTCACCGTCTTTTATAAGCTCTATGGCGGCTTTGCCAATTTTCAGTTTTGCCGAGGGCATATTTCTGCGGCGAAGCTCTATGGGCAGACCGAATGCGTCGCCGTGATTAAGCGTAGCTTTGCCGTAGGAATGATGAAGCAGGCCGCGTGACTGCAACTCGCTGTAGTCGCGGCGTATGGTGGAGGGACTGACGAACAGCTTTTGCGCCAGATAGTTGACGGTCACGTCACTGCGTTCGCTGAGTATTTCAAGTATTTTGGTATATCTTTGCTCTTTGGTCATGACAGACTCCGTATGTTTGTGATGAGATTATTTTAACATATCAGATGCAGTGAGTCAATACAAATACGCAAATATTTGCGCATTTGGTGGCGCAATTGTGATCATTTGCGGTGATTTGATATGTTTTGGCACCAATACTTGACTATTTGAGCATGTTGTGATAAAATCTACACGATATGATCTTGGGAGGCAAGCTATGAAATTACTTAACATGACACCTGCTGAAAAGATAGCTTACGTCATGACGCGGCTATATAACAACAAGCTTACCACCACCTCCGGCGGCAACCTTTCCATTATGGATGAGAACGGAGTTATGTGGATATCTCCAACAGGCGTGGACAAGGCGCATTTGACGTCTCAGGACATAATGTGGGTCACGCCTGACGGAAAAGTGCACGGTATGCATCGTCCGTCGGTGGAATATCCTTTTCATTTGGCTGTTATGCGCTCTCGCCCCGATATAAAGGCGGTGCTTCACGCGCATCCTGCGGCACTGGTGGCGTACAGTCTTGAACGCAAGCTGCCCCGAACCGACATTTTACCCGGTGTGGCCAAAATGTGCGGAAACATAACTATCGCAAAATATGCGCTTCCCGGAAGTACGACACTCGGAAACATTATTGCGGAGAAATTCGCCCAAGGGTGCGATACGGTGTTGCTTGAAAATCACGGTGTGGTTTTGGGGGCTGATAGCCTTGAGCGTGCGTTCATGATGTTTGAGACGCTGGATTTTGCGGCGCGGACGGGCATTGCAAAGTCTATGCTCAAAGCAAATGTCCGCGAGCTGACGCGCGAGCAGCTTGAATCCAAGGAAACGTATGCTACATACTCACCCGAGCTTCCTGCGGAAAACAACTCACCTTTGCGTGAGAAAATGGCGGAAATGTGTCGCCGCTCTTATCGAAATAAGCTGTTTACATCAAGCACAGGCGCGTTTGCAAAGCGCACGGACAACGGATTTATTATCACACCTGAGGGTGAGGATGTTGGAATTCTTACAGGGGATATGACTACACGGGTCATTGGAGGCAAATGCGAAAAGGGCAAAACGCCTTCACGGTTTTCGGCAATGGCACAGCTTATTTTTGATAAATGTACGGATATTGACAGCATCGCATTTGCTCGCAGTCCTTATATTATGGGCTTTGCAGTGGGAGATGCCAAATTCAATTCTCACCTTATTCCGGAAGGCTATTTGTGTCTGCGCAATACTGTGCGGCATAAGTTCGGAACTATTGAAAATACTCCGGATAAGATAGCTGAGTCGATGAGCATAAAATCACCCGTGGCAATAATTGAAAACGATTGTGTTATAGTTGGCGGCAACTCTTTGCTTGATGCTTATGACCGTCTTGAGGTGCTGGAATTCGGTGCTGAGGCACTTTGTGACATTTCGGCGATGAACGGAAAGGTAGTTCCCATAAGCAATGATGAGATCGCCGAGATCGAAGCGGCATTTAAGCTGTAATATATATAATGATAATAATAAATTGAAAGGCAGAAAATAAAATGAAACTTGTAGCAGTAAGTGACGTATTTATGCACCCCGAATATTATACCGAGGCGGTAAAGAATTTTCCCGAATTTGAGCTTACAAAGGTTATCCACTTTGGTGAGGATGACCGCAGCATCATGCGCGAAATTTCCTATAAAATTGAGCGTGGCGGCAGTGAGGCGGTGGAGCCGCCCGCAGAGCTGTGGGATGCCGTTGAGGACGCAGATGTGCTTATGGTACATATCTGTCCCGTGCCCGCAAAGCTTATCGAGCACGCGAAAAACCTCAAGCTGATACTGCTCAATCGCGGCGGCAGTGAGAACGTTGACCTTGAAGCGGCATCCCGCCGCGGCATTGCGGTGCTGGGCAATCCCGCGCACAACGCAAACGCGGTTGCCGAGTTCGCGGTTGGCATGATGATATCCGAAACACGCAATATTGCCCGTGCCCATGCGGCGCTGAAGCAGGGAACCTGGCGTGAAAAATATCCTCGCAGTGAACGCATTTATGAGCTGCGCGGCAGAACCCTTGGTATCGTTGGCTTCGGTACTATCGGCCGCCTTGTGGCAGAGCGCCTTTCGGGCTTCCATATGAATGTGATCGCGTCCGACCCCAACGTCGCTCCCGACGATCCGGATCTTGCGCGTCTTGGCGTTACCTTGTGCGATACTGAGACGGTTATGAAGACCGCTGACATTATCACGCTTCACGCCCGCTCTACCGATATCGTGCTGGGTGAAAATGAGCTTTCTCTTATGCGCCCCGATGCATTCTTTATCAACTCTGCCCGTCCTCATCTTATCGACAACGAATATCTCGCGAAGATGCTTAGCGAGGGCAGACTTGCAGGAGCGGCTACCGACGTGTTCATGAACGAGCCTGTTGAGCCCGAGCATCCTTTCCTGGCGCTGGACAATATTACGCTGTCCAACCACCGCGCAGGCGACACCGTAAACTCTTACGCCGACAGCCCCGCAATGCTGTTTACCGAGAGCCGCAAGCTGCTCGCCGGCGGCGAGCCCCGCTTCTGGCGTAACCGCAAGGATACAGTGAAATATTACAGATAAAAAAACTCTCCGCGCTCGCATTTCGAGTGCGGATAATAAAACTCGGCGCAAGCCGAATATCACTGCGAAGCAATATCACTCGCCGAAGGCGAATAAAACTGCCCGTGGGTACTAAACGTACTCACGGGCAATAATTTACTGTGCGTTTCCGTGCTGGATTGTGCGATTGATAGTGTCGGCAAGATGATCTGCGTCCATGTCGTCAGCAACCTGAGAACGGAATATTTCTTTTCCGTCCTTATCGGTGATAACGAGAACCGCGTGATTTACAGTGAAGCTGTTCTTTCCCGATTTCAGCTTTACCGTATCGCGCTCGATCGCTGCGCTACCCAGATCGGAATATTTATATTCGGTGGCGGGGGTAATCTCTTCGTGATCGGTCAGGATGGAGAAGGAGTGACGCAGGATAAGCAGAGCATCGTGCAGGAAAAACATACGGAAAGCGGATACTACCGAGGTTCTCCAAGCGCCGTCGCGACCGTGGCGGGAGCGCAGGTTTTCACCTTCATAGTCGTACTGGATTATGTAGGGGTGCTCTATGTGAGTTGCCATGCGGCGTGCCAGATACACATCCTCAAGCTGTTCCTTGGCAAAGCTTTCAAGACGGACGTCGCGGGCTTTGTCAATATCCTCGGCGCCGATACGGCCGATACTTCCGAGTATGAACATGGCAAGACCTACGACCGCAAGCACCGCGCCGATGAGGAACATCCAATAGTTATATGACATACCCAGCCATACAAATATGAATGCAACGACCAGCAATACGCCGCCTACAAGATACGTTGTGTCGGAAAGAGAGAAATAATTTTCAAGTTTTTTGTTCATTTGGGGAGATAGCTCCTTTTTGTTTTTAAGATAACCTATTATACCGCCACAAGTGGGAAATGTCAATAAGCCGTTGGTTGTTTTTTGATAAACTTTGCGTTGAGATCCGCATATTCGGCAAATTAATAATTGGTTTCATTTATATAGTGTCGTGAAAATGATTTTGGTTGGGTGATTTTCTCAAAAAATTAAAAATTTTTTTGCATCAAGGCGATAAATCTTTCATCATCGCGCACAAAATCAAATTTTTTGTCTCGCATAAGCTTTTTGACCAGCTCCATGTCGTTGTCGGTATAGTTTTTGGAAAAGCCCGAGGTGCTGTACTCTGTGCCGCAGACGAAGGGACTTGTGTATTTGTGGTCGCCCTCGGGGATGCTGTCAAATGCGTGAGCGTGGAACAACGCCATCTCAAGCGCCTTGACGGTCTCATCTGCGTTGCCTTGCTTTGCGTAGCAGGCGGCGAGGTTTTCATACATCTGACGCAATCTGCAATGATAAAACAAAAAGTTTCCGTCGGGTATGAGCGTCTCCCACAGCTTTATGGCAGAGTAATTTGCCATCAGCACGTATTCGGGCGGCATGTCGCGCATAAGGTACATATTCATGGTTATGCAGTCGAGGTAGTGAAGATTATTCTGGTGCTTGCGCTGAATTTTCTTGTTTTGACTTTGCTCGGTAAAGTAGGCGTGCTCCAGCAGGTTTTCACGACAGCAGTAAAATCCGGGTGCTTGATTTGCGTATTCCACCGCCTTTGCCTCGTCTGCCACCGAGTAAGGATGGCTGGAGTGCAGCAGCACTAACGTCTGTATTGTGTAATTTCGCGTTTTGCTGTCGGTGCAGTCGCGCAAAATGCGCTCACATATCTCAACTGCTTCACGAGCGTTGCGGTCCTGCTCATCAAATTCGCCGTCGATATAAATGGTTGCCATCAGGGCATCGGCAAGATTGTGCAGGCAGTCAAAGTCACCGGGGTATTTTTGTGTTGCCTCACGCCATACGGCAAGTCTGCCGTGTACGTCGCCTGCCTGTGACAGCTTTGCGTCGCGGTCGTAAAAGCCTTCCAGCTCCTCGTCCTTTTTGGCGGTGCGGCACAACAGCTCGTCGGTGGTTATGTCGAAAAAGTTGGCAAGCGTGACGATAAGCGATACGTCGGGAACGGTCTTGCCGCTTTCCCATTGAGAGACAGCCGAGACGGACACGTTGAGATATTCCGCAAGCTGTTCTTGCGTCAAGTCCTTTTCGCGGCGTTTGGTTTTGATTACTGATCCAATATTCATATTTTTTCTCCGAAATTGTATTCAAAAGCGCTTTTGTAGCTTTAGTATACCATATTTTCGTGAGATTGCAAGAGAGGGTTTCTTAATAATTATTTAAGTTGGACTTAATTATTTTGATTGATACTTGATATTTCGGCAAAAAAAGCGATAAAATTGATCTGTATAATGAGTGGATGAGCAATCATCACCTAAAATAGCCTTCTCCGCTGGAGAAGGCTAAATAGCACGTTTGTTTTACAGCTACAATAAGTTAGCAACAACAATCTAAATACTGTAGTTGTTAAAGATTGGTCATGTTTTATAGCAGTATTTTATGACAAAAAATGCTTGACATTTTTGATAGTTAGTGATAGAATAAATTTGCCAAACAAAATTCAATATATAAGCTTACTTGGAACATATCCATTTTATACCTTTTGGTAAAAATGCATATGCTCTCTTTTCACGTATGCTCTGAGTAGGCTTGTGTTGAATTGAATTTTGTTTGGCGACAATTAGGGCTGTGCGTTTTTCGTGCGCCAGCCTTGGTTGGCGCACTTTTGGTACAATATAAGCACAACACAGTTCATCATTGATGGATTGAGTGTTGTGCTTATTTTTGTTATAATAAGAATGCAATGACTGACGGGGCGCACTTAGAACTTCGCGTTCGGAATAAAAACTGTCAGCCGCATTCTTATTATAAAGATTCGATTAAGCAGGTTGTTCCGTTTTTGCAGGGGTGGGCGCGCCCACCCCTGCAAAAATCGCGTTCGCGTCACGAGCCAAAATGAGTCGTAATAAGCTTTAGCGGAGGAATTGCAAGCCAAAAACAGAAGAAAGGAAAAAGAATGATTAGTGTAGGAATTGACGTTTCAAAAGACAAAAGCACTGTCTGCTTTTTGAAACCGTGTGGGGAGGTGTTGGTAACGCCGTATGACGTATTACATACGCAAGGAGAGTTGACAGCATTGGTAGAGCGTATACGATCTTACAGCGAAGAAGCGCGTGTAATACTCGAAGATACGGGACATTACCATTTTCCAATCGTAAAATTCTTGTTGGACAATGGCGTTTTCGTATCCACTGTAAATGCTCTAAGAATGAAAAAATACTGTTCTCAAAGCATACGAAAAGCAAAGACTGACCGAATTGATGCAGTTCGTATTGCTTCTTATGGACTTACGTATTGGAATGAGATTGTTCAGGCAACACCGTTGGATACCGTGTACCGAGAGTTACAAATGCTTTCTAGGCAATACCACCGTACTGTTTCGCTATTTATTAAAGCAAAGCAGAACCTTATTGATCTGCTTGACCAAACAATGCCGGGAATACAGAAGCTGCTACAAAACTCTGCGGAAAACCAAAAGCTAACCAATTTTGTAGTACGGTATTACCATTTTGAAAAAGTATGTGCTATGTCTGAACAGAAATTCATTAACGATTACTGCAAATGGGCAAAAAAACAAGGATACCGCGGCTTGCACGAACGTAAGGCAAAGGAAATCTTTGCTTTAGCTCAAAGCGGTATCCCCGTCCTTCCAAACACCCAATCGACCAAAATTGTTGTGGAAGAAGTTGCGAAGGCAGTTAATGAATTAGACAGCTCTCGCAGAACTATTATAGCACAAATGCAGGAACTTGCCAAGACCTTACCCGAATTTTCTTTGGTAAGATCTTTTAACTGTGTTGGAGATATTCTCGCACCGCTGCTAATTGCAGAGATTGGCGATGTTAGGAGATTTAAGAATAAACATTCTTTAATTGCTTATGCGGGTTTAGATGCACCTCCGTACCAATCCGGTACGTTCTTCGCTACTGAAAGGCATATCTCAAAACGCGGAAATGCGTATCTGCGCAAGGTAGGATTTGAGGTTATGCAGTGCCTTATTAAGCATTCTCCGGAAGGCGATCCTGTTTACGACTTCATTCAGAAAAAACGCTCCGAAGGTAAAGCTTGTACCGAAGCAATGATTGCCGGTCTTAACAAATTTTTGCGTATCTATTACGGTAAAGTGAAAGAAATTATGCCGTAAATTTTATTAAATCTCATATACAGCAGGCGGCTAAAAAAA
>JAZNBA010000005.1:0-12951 GCA_045586785.1 Eubacteriales bacterium
CGAAAACAATCTCTCAATCTATAATGCTTTCCGTTCTTTTGGAAAGACAACAGAGGAAAATGACCTTTATAGAAAAGTCACGTTTGAAGTAAACTCCCAAAAATATACCGTTTATATCAGTAAAAATTCGGCGACCAAGGCGACTCGTATTCATTGCGAGACAGACTCTACGGTGTATTGGGAACAATATTATATGATGGGTGGAATATGCACTCCATCTATTGTTAAGAACGTTCTTGTGAAGCCTAAACGCGAAAAGGATGAAATTACACTTGTGGTTATCAAAGGCAAGCCTGGTACCATTATAGGTCTGGACGAAGGAATATGGGTATCTGCCAAAAAAGGAAAGCTTAGTAGTGCAAAAGATATTTTTGTAATGTCTGAGGCTGTTTTTAAGCTCTTTTCTCCTGAAGTCTAAGGCATCTTTTTTGTCAACGCGCCTCCAGCAAAAAGGACACCTTCAAGGTGTCCTTTTTTTGCTGGAGCCGCCACTCCTTCATCGAATCGGGCTCCGCGCGCCCTCGGGCGCAGCGGATCCGGTTCGCATTCGCCGCTCGGAGTGACGAGGTGAAAACAATTGATTATTGTTTTCACCGAGGAAAGCCCCAAGCAAGGAGTCGTCCAAGCCGAGTGTATCGAGGCGACAGACGACGACTATGCGACGGCGTGTTACCGGGGAGCGCCTCGCGCAGCGAGGCATTCACCAGACGCAGGGCGAGGGTATTCTCGCCAAAGGCGAGATTCCGGAATTATTATGAAAAAGCGTTGAAATAAATCCACTAATATGCTATAATTGCGATATACTCAATTTGGATAAGAATATGTCATCACCTTACCTTTTTAGGTGAGATATATGCGATTTTTGCAAATAAAACAAAGCATTACTGTGCATGAAGGAGAGAAAAATTATGACAACTGATATTTTCCTGTGTTACCGAAGAGCAGGAGCCCAAACCGCTAAGTTGTTCAAAAAATATCTTGAAAAAGAAAATTTTTCTGCGGATATTTGGTATTCCGATTTAGAAAACCACGGACATTTAATTAAAGATATCCCCTCTCTGATCGGATCCGCTCAAAGTGCAGTGCTATTTATTGATAAGAACTTTACATACAATTTTGATAGTGAAGAATGTATTACTGCGCTGGAAATTATAGAAATTGTAAAAAGGGCATGTGCAGATCCCAACTTTCGCATTTTTGAGGTTTTTTTAAATCGTGATGATCATGAGTTTACAAACGAGGAGAAAAGTGCCCTTGCAAGAATTTTGAAAACTATGGAACAGCATCTGTCTGTTTTAACAAAAAGAAATGCACTAGCCTTTAATATTTACAGTGATGATGAAGAAAACTTGGCAAAGAAATTGATACCGCATCTTTTGCCACCGGAATACTACGAAAAGAGTATTCGTCCGGGGAGTTTTTCATTCGGATATATCCCAACATACGTTGATATTGCTTTTTGTGATTTTAAAAAAAATATTGAACTTAATGATGTCGCTTTTTCAATAGATAACAGGACGATAAAGACCTATCGAGATATTCAAAGATTTCCGTTCTCGGAAAAACGAGAGATACAAAATAATACTATGATTTCTTTCGTTGGAGCAGATGTTGTATTATCGGATGATGAAGAAAACAAAACGGTTTTGGTTCGATATCAAACGATTAAGTATGACTTGTTCAATAAGACGATACAGCTTATGGGCATGGCACAATTGGGGTTGTGGAAGATAATCTCAAACTATCAACTCGAAGATGAGGCATTTTTGATTCCCAACGCGATGGGGCTGTCATTGATGGTTGTGACAGCAGACCAAAAACTTCTTTTAACAAAAAGAAGTACTCAAAGAGTAATTCGTTCTGCACAATATGATGTATCGATCGTAGAAGGATTAAAAATTGAGGGGATTGACGAGGATAATTATCTTGAATCAGAAATCATTCGTGCCTATAATGAGGAAATATGCGAAACCACATCGGCACTTGATATTCATTGTTCTGCACTGGTACTAGATAAAGAATATGCACAATGGAATTTTGTCGGAACAATTTTTACACAGCAGACTTCTGAAGATATTTTACGAACTCACGCCACCCGAGACGATACATATGAAAGGAACGAAATCATTTTCGTTCCTTGTGAGAAAAATGTTGAGGAAAAAGTATCAATCATGCGAAAATATCTTTCTCGCTTTATTCATGGAAAAATGTGGGGGATGGGCTTATTTACACTCTATTCCACATTGCGTATTCTGGGCTTTTCCGAAGCTGAGATTGCAGAAATTTCCAAGATACAGATGTAACAAACGGCATCTTTTTTGAAATTCGGATTTTAGCAAAAATTAAAAGATGCCAATCGGTAGTTTTGGGCAAGGGAGTAGAAGTGAACCTTTACCTTGTCTTTTTAGGGGAGATATTTGCGATTTTCCATCGCAAACATCTCCCTTTTTAGGTATTTGCAAAAAACTTGAGTAACCCTTTTTAGTTCATACATATATTGACAGAAGGTCAGAAGTATGATATAATGATGATATAATGATAAAAACAAATGATATTAAAGGAACCAGCTGTCTGCAGAGAACGTTGGTTCCTTTATGCTTTTTAGAGGATAAAATATGGTTAGGAAAAGGAAAATTACACTATCAACCACGCAGGTCATATTGCTAAGCTTCCTCGTGACTATTCTTTTGGGAAGCGGACTTTTAGCATTACCAATCAGTTCTGCAAGCGGAGAAGCTGTACCGTATCTTGATGCACTCTTTACGGCAACCACCTCCACTTGTGTGACCGGACTCGTTACTCTCCCAACCGTGTCTACTTGGAGCGTGTTCGGGCAAATCGTCATATTGCTTTTGATACAGGTTGGAGGACTTGGTATTATCACCATTATGTCCGGGCTGATGCTTCTTCTGAATCGAAAAATGGGTATCGGTGACCGATTGCTCATTCAGGATGCATTCAATCTCAATACGATGTCGGGACTTGCGAAATTCGTCAAGAACGTGCTGTTCGGAACGCTGATCATCGAAAGCATCGGCGCTGTTTTGTATATGTTTGTCTTTGTTCCCGAGTTTGGTACAAAGGGCATTTGGATATCGGTATTCAATTCGGTATCCGCCTTCTGTAACGCCGGCATTGACATCATCGCCGAAAACAGCTTTTGCAATTACGCAACAAATCCCTTGATCAATATCGTCACCTCCGCGCTCATCATTCTCGGGGGTCTCGGTTACATCGTATGGTGGGACGTGCTTCGTGTCATCAAGAGCCGTTCACCAAAGAACAGAAAGATATTCAGGCATCTGACCTTGCACTCAAAGATTGCAATTACGGTCACGGCAGGACTTATTCTTGTCGGTGCAATTTTCATATTTGTTTTTGAATATGCCAATCCGTTGACTATCGGAGAGATGTCCTTGTTTGACAAAATTCAAGTATCCCTCTTCCAATCAGTCACCACGAGAACCGCAGGCTTTGCTTCCGTTCCGCAAGAGAATCTGACCAATGCCTCTGCCGCCGTATCCCTTATTTTGATGCTGATCGGCGGTTCACCCGTAGGAACGGCAGGCGGTATGAAAACAGTTACGATAGCCGTTCTCGTCTGCTCTGCATTCGCTACAATAAGGAATCAGAACAGTGCAACACTATTCGGTCGCCGCATTTCTGAAGAATCAATAAAAAAGGCGGTTGCGGTTGTTATCATGTTCCTTACGATTTGCGCAACAGCAACCGTACTCTTGATGGCAACGAGCAATGCATCTGTCATTGATGCGGTATATGAAACGGTCAGCGCAACAGCCACCGTCGGTCTATCACGTAATCTGACAGCGACACTTAACACGTTTGGAAAGTTAATTATCATCGTAACCATGTATTTCGGCAGAGTTGGCCCTATATCACTTGCAGTAGCTCTTGGCAGCAGGAATGAAAGCCGGAACGTGATTTCCGAGCCGACGGAAGATATCAGTATAGGTTAAAGGAGAAATGATATGAAATCAAAGAAAACGTACGCAGTCTTCGGACTTGGAAGATACGGCACAGCCGTGGCAAAAGAGCTTGTAGAGAACGGCATGGAGGTCATTGCCGTAGATACCGAGCAAAGAATCGTCAACGATGCGGTAGCATATCTACCCGTATGTAAATGTGCAGACGTTACCGATGCGGAGGTTATTTCTCGTCTTGGCATCGGCAATATTGATACCGTGATCGTTTGTATGGCAGGTAATCTTGAAGCCAGCGTGATGGCGGTCACGCTTTGCAAGGAGGCGGGAGTTAAGACCGTTATCGCAAAATGTGCCAACGAGATGCAGCAAAAAATATTGCTTCGTGTAGGTGCGGATCAGGTCGTATTCCCCGAAAACAAATCGGGCATAAGGCTTGCCAAGAACCTCTTAAGCTCCGGATTTATTGATATGATCTCTCTGTCAAAGGACGTATCTATGGTTGAGATCGATGTAAAGGACGAGTGGATTGGCAAAAATCTGATCGAACTTAACCTGCGTAAAAAATACGGATTCAATATCGTTGCTATCAAGAAGGGCGAGAAGGTCAACGTAAACATCAATCCCGAGCAGGTGTTGGATACGGAAACAACGCTGATCGTTATTGCCAATACCACAAAGCTCGGAAAACTGAAATAAGGAGATCCGCAGGGTTTTTATGCGGCATCTTTTCTGTCAACTCGTGCCGGCAAAAAGAGCACTGCAATGGGGAGATACTCCAAGCGGAGTATCTCCCCGGTTCTATTCGCCTTTGGCGAGTGATATTGCCGTTGGCAGTGATATTTGGCTTACGCCAAGTGCTATTTGCTGCGCAAGTTTGAAGGCGAATAGAATATCTCTAATGAGTAACCCTGCAGGTTCTGTGCAAACCTTGACACGGGTCGCCATTCGTGGTATCATTCTATATAGGTGCAAATGCAATCGACTCCAATAAAACTCAACAATGCAACAAAGGAGCATTTTCATGATCTACACACCTATGACAAAGGTTGCCTTGAAGCTTTGCTTTGAGGTTCACAAGGAGCAAATTGATAAAAGCGGCTTGCCGTACGTTTTCCATCCCTTTCACCTGGCAGAGCAAATGACCGATGAGGCAACCACCGTCGTCGCCCTTTTGCACGACGTGGTGGAGGATTCGGATCGCACGCTGGACGATTTGAAGGAAATGGGATTCAGCCAAGAGGTCCTGGATGCCATTGCGCTGATGACGCACGACCCCGAGGTGCCTTATATGGATTACGTAGCACAGATCAAGCCCAATTCCATCGCCAGGGCGGTCAAGCTTGCCGATCTGCGTCACAACAGCGACATGTCCAGACTGGACACCGTAACCTCACGTGACCGCACCCGCGCCAAAAAGTACGCTAAGGCCATCGCACTGCTCGAGGAGCCCTGAAATGCATTGGGCATTTTGAGGAAAGATTGCAATAATTTTTCACTTTTCCGCAAATTTTTGCATATTTCATTTGTTATGTATTTTATAAAAACTACCTGGAGGAATCTGACATGCACAATCAGGATAATTCTTCAAAGAACAGCGTACCGGGTATAAATTGGGAGCAGATCGACGTCAGCATTTACAAGCCGAAAACTGCCCGCATTGTATTCAAGGTCTTGCTTTTTGTTCTGATCGGAATCATTGTCCTCAGCGTCCTTGCCGCATGTTTGACACACCCACTTGACAAGTTATCGATCCGACTGCTGCTATCCGAAAGTTATATCATCGACATATACAGCTACGGCAATTATCAATCCGACAATCAGCGTATATACGTAGACGGCAACCGCATAAAGTACTTCGATGGAAAACATGATCATTACTATGAAATCGTGGGGGATACGCTATATTACTACACAAAAACAGCAGACGGTCAATGGAAAAAGACTGTTGAATCACAACTCACCGACAGTTCCGACCAAAACATACTCTCGGCCCTTTTGGACAAGAAGAATTACCAAAAGGTCAAGGGAGAGCTCGGCGTCTATGAAACCAAGCCCGGCGTTAAGCTGCGTGGCGCGAAAAAGGTTAAATACACACGCGGCTACGAAACCGGACGCTTCGGCTACTATGATCGGTTTATCATGAATTACAAAGATAGCCAGACCGAGATCACCGTATGCAAGATCGGAAACACCAAAGTAACCTTTCCTTGGGAAAAATAACACCGTTTATACCGTTTTTCCGCGATTTATCAAAGTTCGGGTTGTTATATGCACAAACCGAAGAAGGGACATCAAATCATGAAGAAAAAATATCCTGCCAAGCTGTTTTGGATAGGCGTACTGATCAATATTCTCAGGCAATTCCTTTTGGTCATCGCGGCGCTTGTGCTGATGGTGATCGGAATATGGTACCCCGTATGCTCCCTGATCAGCTTAGGTATTCTGGTGCTGGTTTTCGTTGTGGCCATTGTAGGACAGCTCCGATACAGACATACCCTTTTGCACAGCAATGACCCCGAAATGGAAAGCTTGCGGCAAACGGTTCTGGACGAGAATTGGCAAGGCAACATCATGACCATGCTTGGAAACGTCATCAAGGGCTCGGGCGAGGATCATGAGCGCTATCTTGACATGTCCCATGACGAGCTGGAAGCACTTTCGGACGATGAGTTGTTTTGCGCAGTTGATGCAAGAGTTGAGGAGCAGGTGGAACGCTACGAGGATTTGGCAGACGGGCTGAATGCGCTCAACGCCTCTCAAAAGGTTTTCTATACGCTCAATTGGCTTGAAATAGAGGTCAACAACGGCGGATTGTGCCAGTTTTTTGTCAATTCCAGCCGCATCGTTGCCCCTTGGGTAAGCACAAGTATGGACATGATCGGTGCTGTCGAGCACCAAAGGCTGTACGATGACTTTGTGAAAGAAAACGGCATTGATTTGAACGATCTTTCCTTTTTTGACGTGCAAAAGGTAAGCGAATTTGAAGAGAAAATAAAGCGATATCCGTTTGATCAATACGATCATGCATTTTATCAAATGGAGCCGCTGGAAGCTTATTTGAAGCGATATATCCGAGAACACCTGACGGATTTTTAAAAAGATAAAAATTTTTACATTCAGCAAATTTTTCCAAATCTCGATTGTTATATACAGTATCAGCCAAGTAAGGAGTATAACGAATGCCCAAAGGTAATAAAACAGCGCTGACGGTCATATTGCTTCTGGCAGTCGTGCTGTCTTTGACGGGTTGCACCCATGGAGCAATCCACCCACCGCTTGACAGCACCGCACCCGACACGCAGGAGCTGCTCACGACAAGCGTAACCGAAACCGAACCACCGCCCGAGGATACCACCGAGGACGACTCTCTTGCAGAGATCAATCAAATGCGCGAGGATTACGCGCTGGGCACTTGCCAACAGCTCCGCGGAACCGTATCGGTCGTTCTCTTTTACATCAACGACTTTGAGAGCAATTGGACAAATGGGCAGATCACAAAATTTACCGAAAAAGAAGTCGAGCCCGGGCTGGAATTTTTGGAAAAGCAGGCTCTGAAATACGGAGTTGCGCTGAATTTCGAGATTGCAAGCGTTCACAAATCGGTCTATTACGACGACGAGGTGATCGTCAGCGTCAGAGACACGGGGCTTGCAACCATAGACGTGCTGACGCAGGCGGCACGCGGCATCGGCTTTGCAGACACAGAGGAGATGCTTGACAGCTTCCGCAAGGAATATGGGACAGACGAGGTGGTTTGTTTTACCATCTTCCACAAAAACGGAACGGCATACGCCATCAATCCCAAGCGGGGCGCGACCCCCTTTGTGGACGAGCATTGCATTGTGTTTGTGCGCGATCTGAATTCGAGCGGCAACGACCCCGCCGGCTCGCAAGCCTCTATCATCGCGCACGAGATGCTGCATCTTTTCGGGGCTGAGGATTTTTACGCCTCTGCTTCGCGAAAGCAGCTGGCACGAGCGCTTTATCCGAGCGACATCATGCTGGGAGCCAATTACGACGTGCGCACCAACACACTCGGCAAGGCGACTGCCTTTTATATCGGGTGGACAGACGAGATCCCTGACATCCTGTACGACGAGGGATGGGGTTAAATTTATAGAATTTTTGACAAATAAGGAGAATCACTATGGCATACCCTTACAACGTAGACTACGAAGCCGCCGCCAAGGAAAAGGCACATCAGGAGCCCGTACTGAAAACCGACAGACAGATGTGGAAGCTGATGCTGCTCAATATCTGCACCTGCGGCATTTATTCCATTCTGTTCTTTATTCCCTTTTCCTTTGATATTGACAAGGTTGCCCCCAAGCGCGACGGCGGCAAAACCTTCAATTTCCTGTTCGCTTACCTCCTTGCCCTGATCACCGGCAATATTGCACTGTGGGCTTGGTTTTATCATATCACCGAGCGCGTTGAGGAGGCGCTGGCAGCACGCGGCATTGACTATTCGTTGGGCATGAGCGATTTCTGGGGCTGGTACGTGCTTGGCTCGTTCATTTTGGTCGGACCTTTCGTTTACTTCCATAAGCTCTGTACCGCCATGAACCTGCTTTGCGAGGATTTCAACGAGCAGCAAAAGAACAAAAAGGAACAGAAATAAATAAACAGCAAAGAGCACCTTTTGCGAGGTGCTCTTTGTATATGTACTCAATCCAGCGGGGGCATGTCCTTTTCCTCGGCGGGCTCGGGCACGATGGTGTTGGTCCAGAAGCCGGGGCGGATGTGCGCCTTGACAAAGGCGGTGGGATTTTCCTCGGTGAGCTGAATGGTCAGATCCTCACACTTTCTGGTCGCACCGCAGGTAATGTGCAGTTTATAGGTGCCGTAAGGCAACGGAAAACGCGCACTCTGTTTGTTTCCGATATGTCCGTAAGGCTCTCCGTTGATATAAATCCCGTAGCCAACGGCAATGCCGATGGGCGAGCCCATGCGGTAGATCTGGATAAAGCTATCACCAACAGCAGGCATTTCAGCGCCGCAGGACGGACACTTAGCACCTGCGGGCAGGTTGTCCACGTGCTTGCAGGAGGGGCATTTCATTCTCAGTAATGATGGCATAAAAAATCTCCTTTGTTTATAAAGTCCGGGGGAAACGATCCCCTTGATTTATTATAGCATAAAATTGATACAAAATCAAGAGCTTTTATTACGCATGCGGAATTGACACCGCAACCGATTTATGCTACAATAAAATCAGATTATGAAAGGCGGTAACTTTTATGAAAACAGCTATTTACGGTGTATGGCACGTACACGCGCCCGATTACACGAGAACGGCAATGCAACACGGTGAGGTTGTCGGCTTTTACGAGCCCGACGACGCGCTGGCCAAGGCCTTTGGCGATTTGTTCGGTCTGCCCCGCTTTGCGACCCCCGAGGAGCTGCTGGCAAGCGACGCCGAGGGTGTGATCGTTTGCTCGGCAACAAACACCCACGCCGACGACATGGTCAAAATTGCTCATGCGGGCAAGCACATTTTTACCGAAAAGGTGCTCGCGCTGACCGACGAGGACTGCGCGCGCGTGGCCGAGGCGGTGCGCCGGAGCGGCGTGACCTTCACCATTTCCCTGTTTCAGAAATATCTCCCCTCCCGCCGTGCGGTCAAGGCCGTTGCCATGAGCGGCGAGCTGGGCAATATCAACTATCTGCGCTTCCGCAACTGCCACTCGGGCAGTAGTGCGGATTGGCTCCCTGCGCACTTTTACAATCGCGAGCAGTGCGGCGGCGGTGCCATGATCGACCTTGGCGCACACGGCATGTACCTGACCCATTGGATCTTAGGCGAGCCCATCAGCGCAAAATCGGCGTTTACACTCTGCAACCAAAATCCCGGCGCGGCGGCCAAAAACCTTGACCGGGTTGAGGACAATGCGGTCACAATCATGACCTTTGAGAGCGGCGCGATTGCGGTCAATGAAACCGGCTTTGTGTCCTGCTGCTCCCCCGTTATCTTCGAGGTGCACGGCGACAAGGGATACGTTTACATGGAAAAGGACCGCGTCATCAAATGCACACAGGCCACCGGCGGCAAGCAGGTAGAGGTCGAGCTCCCCGAGGCACTCCCCTTACCCATTGAGCAATTTGTCACCGGCAAGATTTTGGACGGCTGTGGCATGGACGAGGCCAAGGCGCTGACGCACATGATGGTGATGGCGTATAACTAAGGATACTATGATAAACAAATCCATTCAGTATTATTTAGGCATTGACGGCGGCGGCACAAAGACCATGTTTTTGCTGACCGATATGCGCGGCGTCAAGCTCTGCTCGGCAACGCTGGGGGCATCCAACCCCAACGACGTCGGTTTTGACGTGACCTGCGCCCTGTTGTCGGACGGAATTGACACCGTAACAGGCGGCTATGATCGCGCGGCGATCTCCTGCTTTGCGGGCATTGCGGGTGCGGCGACGGGAGATCATGCATCAAAGATCACTGAGTTTTTGCGCTCTCTCGGCTTTGCACGTGCAGAAGCTGCGAGCGACCTTGCGCTCTCGCTGGCCGTTTGCCTTGGCGACGGCGACGGCATTGCCGTGATCGCGGGCACGGGCTCGGTTGCCGTGGGTCGGTGCGGCGAGCAGCTCTACCGCGCAGGCGGCTACGGCTATCTGCTTGGCGACGCGGGCAGCGGCTTTGCGCTCGGGCAGGGGGCGATTTTGGCGGCTCTGCAGGCCGAGGACGGCAGTGGCGCGCCCACGATCTTGCAGGGTATGGTGACAGACCAATGCGGCACAGAGCGCGTTTTATCTTCCCTTTCGGATTTCTACCGTGGCGGCAAGACCGAGATCGCTCGGTACGCGCCCCTGATCTTCAAGGCGCATGCGCAGGGTGACGCGGTGGCCACCCGAATCCTGACCGACAACGTCCGCGCCATAGCGGCGAGTGTCCGCGCGCTTGCCACACGCATGGGCACGGATCGTGTGCGCGTGGTGATCTGCGGAGGCCTTAGTAAGCAGCACGCCGTGCTTCTGCCGCTCTTGCAGGACGCGCTTTCGGATGACAGCCGCACCTATTCCCTCTCGGCGGCACAGGATGCACCCATCCAAGGGGCGTTGTATCTGGCCGGGCTGCGAAAGCAATAAAGAAAAATGAAAAAAACAAGCAGGAATCTGATTGACTGTATCAGATTCCTGCTTCTTTATTAAGATGTGAAAGAGCATCTGTATGATGAATCTCACCCACCACCCACTCCAAGACTCGCTTTGCGATCTTCTCGCTCCGCGGTCCCCCCTCTCCCGCCGAGAGGGCTCATAATACGCATCCTTTCTTCTCGGGAAACCAAGATGTGAACGGTCTGAGTCTCAGCCCGCATTGCTCTGACATGAACTTACAAACAGCCTTCCCCGCTGGGGAAGGTGGCATTTTGCGACCTGTTTATTTTATGACCGTTTTGGTCCGCAAAATGACGGATGAGGTTCACCCTGCGGACGCTCTTTCACGTCTTACAACAACACAAACCGGTTCTTTCTGCATTCGATGACGCCCTCGCGACGCAATTTGGAGATCTCGGCGGAAAGTCCGCTTCGGTCAACCTCTAAATAATCCGCCAGCTCCTGGCGGTCAAAAGGAATATCAAAGCTGTGCGAGCCCGTCTGCTTTTCCATGTAGGTCAGGTACGCCAACAATTTTTCTCTTGTTGAGCGTTTTGACGTGATATCCAGCTTCTGATGGAACATAATATTCTTGAGCGCAAGATCGCGCATAAGATTGTAAATCATTTGGCGGTGAAAATCACAGCCGTTGGTGCAGGTGTGCAGAACGTGACCGCTGTCGATCAACAGCACCTCGCAGGGCTCGTTTGCAATGATCGAAACCGGTATCGTGCTCATGCCCGCACAGGCAAACGACTCACCGAACAGCTCGCCCGGCAGGATGCCCGAGACGATACTGCGGTTGCCGTAATAGTCGTGTCTGACGATCTGAGCCGACCCCGACAGCAATATGCCAAAATATTTGGCGGGATTGCCCTCGGCAAAAATGGTATACTTTTTATCAAAGGTCTCGCGTTTTGCCCCAAGACAGGACAGCATGGCGATCAGATGCTGATCCTCAATCTGGTCAAAGAGGGAGCATTTTCTTAAAATTCCAAAATATTTTTTCAAAATTTTCTCCTTTTGTTGAAAATTCAACAGACTTATCGTTCCCATTATACTATAATAAATTCAGAAAATCAAGAGAGGTTTATATGAAAATCGCATTTTTTGACGCAAAGCCCTACGACAAGCCCTCGTTTGACGCATTCGGCGAGGAAAACGGCATTCAATATAAATACTTTGAGACCAAGCTGACCGAGGACACGGTGGAGTTGGCGCACGGATGCGACGGTGTGTGCGTATTCGTCAACGACACGGTCAACGCCGCAGTCATTGACCGCCTCTGCGAGATGGGCGTGGGCATCGTTGCCCTGCGCTGTGCGGGCTTTAACAACGTGGATATGAAGCACGCCTTTGGCAAGGTGCACGTGCTCCGCGTGCCGGCCTACTCCCCTTACGCGGTGGCCGAGCACACCATGGCTCTGCTTCTGACATCCATCCGCCGCATTCACAAGGCCTATATCCGCACCCGCGATTTCAATTTCAGCCTGACCAATATGACCGGCTTTGACCTGCACGGCAAGACGGTGGGCGTGATCGGCACGGGCAAGACCGGCCGTGTGTTCATCAATATCTGCCGCGGCTTTGGCATGAAGGTGCTGGCTTATGACAAGTTCCCCGCCCCCGACTTGGCGGACGGCGAAAACATCCGCTACGTGGAGCTCGACGAGCTTTTTGCAAAAAGCGACGTGATCTCCCTGCACTGCCCGCTGACCGAGGACACCTTCCACATCATCGATTCTCTCTCCCTTGCCAAGTGTAAGCGCGGCGTGGTCATTCTCAACACCTCGCGCGGCGCTTTAGTGGACGCCGAGGCGCTGCTGGCCGGCATCAAATCCCGCAAGGTGGGTGCGGCTTGTCTGGACGTTTACGAGGAGGAATCCGATCTGTTCTT
>JAZNBA010000006.1:0-4851 GCA_045586785.1 Eubacteriales bacterium
AATTATTGCATTTTTGGAATCGACGGATTATGAAAGCGCAATCAGAAATGCAATCTCTCTTGGAGGTGATGCAGATACACAGGCGTGCATAGCCGGCGGGATTGCCGAGGCGTATTATAAAGAGATTCCCGAGCATATTAAGCGTTTTTGTGATGGTAGAATAGATGTATCAATAAAATCCGTTGTGAAAGAATTTAATCAAAAATTCTATGAAAAAACTTTTTACTGCAATACAAAAGAATGATATAGAAGCGGTGCGTAATTTGCTTGATAAAACTCCTGACATCATTTCATGCACGCTAAAAGGCGCACCCAAAAAATACGACGGTCAATCTCCTTTACAAGTGGCACTAAAAGCTTCGAGCACCGAAATAATCGAACTATTACTTGCATATAAACCGAACGTAAATTTTATTGAGGATGAGTCTTGTGCAAATCCCTGGAGAGCCCCCGTAATTCACGACGCTATCAATCGAGCGATCATGTGCAGCCGCTGGAATGTTAGTCGTCCCGATGGTTTTGAAGTATTTAATGACGAAAGAACCGCTGATGAAGCGTTTACCGTGCTAAAAAGAATTATTGATATGGGTGCGGACGTGAACGCCAAGGATTCCTACGGAAACGCTTGCATTGACAGAGCATGCTTGCAGGCGCGTCAGGTTCTTCCGACAAAAGGCAGTACAGACCGTATATTGACACCCGAAATCTGTTCTGATATTTCGCGCATCTTTAACTTGCTTATTGAAAACGGCGCTGATATGGACTACATTGCACCTAATGCTTTTGGCAAAACCTATAGAGAACAGTATGAGAATGAAACAGTAGGCGAATTTCTATAATATACAGCCTTCGTCCCCAATAATGTTGCGGTGCTTCGGAGGGCGTTGGGATATCTTTGCGCGCTTGACAATTGCTTATTCGTATGATATAATCAAAATGAAATCAGACATTGGGAGGAAGCTATGTTTTTGCTTGATACGTATTTCATAATACCCATAGGCTTCGGTATTATGCTTGAGGTTTTTCTGACAGGCGTATTGGTTGCCTTGATAGGCGCGGCGGGACATACCTTTTTCGTTTATTCCATGAAGGACGACCGCGCCGAAAAAAGATTGCAGCGTTATTATGATGCGAATAATTATCCGTGGGAAAAATTAAGCAAGCAAGACGACGAGGACAAAAAGCGCAGACCGCGCATACAGAAAAGCACCTTGATCGGTATTATATTGCTGCTCGCGGCTGTTATAGTGTTGATCTTTTTGATTTTGGTGGTAAACCATGTTCACAGTGCGCCTGAGGTTACATAGGCGGTAAAATATTTGAGGAATATATCAAAAATCCCGCGCGTGTCGCGGGATTTTTGGTGAGGTAAGAGGTAAAAGGGAATAGGTAAGAGGTAAGGTAGCTTTTCGCCGGGGTGAAAAGCATTTTTATATTGAAATGTTATAAAGCTTGTGGTATAATCAAGTTAAGAAAGGCGGTGCGCCATGAAAAGATACATAACTTTCCTGAACATATTATATTTTATTTTGCTCAACGTTTTGCTGAACAGCTACATGGCGGTGGCAAAAATCTCGCCGTATCTGCTCATACTTATCATTCCGCTTTTTATTCTGTTGAACTTTTTGCCGGGTATGTGGCCCCGCGGCACAAAACGGTTGGGCATCAGACTGTGTAATCACGGCACGCTGCTGCTTGCGCTGTTTGCGTTCTCGCTTATACCGTCGCTGGCGTGGCACGTTTTTCTTGCGTTCCGCCTTTTACCCGAGGCGTATCTCGACCTTATTTTCAGCCTGCTTTACTGCATACTTTTGTCGGCGCTGATCTTCTGGAACGGAATAATCTGCGTATACTGTACCTCGGTTCAAATGGGCATCAAGTGGCGCGTGATAGGCGCGCTGTGCGGAATGATACCCGTGCTTAATCTGATAGTTCTTGCCAAGATCATACACATCACGTCGGCTGAGGTGGAGTTTGAGATCGAAAAAGAGATGGTAAGCTCCGATCCCGCGCTATCCGAGATATGCAAGACAAAATACCCCATCGTGCTCGTTCACGGCGTGTTTTTCCGCGACAATAAGATTTTCAACTACTGGGGCAGAGTGCCGCGCACGCTCAAGCTGCACGGCGCCACCATATATTACGGCAACCACCAGTCTGCGCTGACCGTCAAGGAGAGCGCCCGCGAGCTTGCAGCAAGGATAAAGCTGATAGTGGAGCGTTCCGACTGCGAAAAGGTCAATATTATTGCCCACTCAAAGGGCGGACTTGACTGCCGTTACGCTATCTCAGAATTCGGCATGGCGCCTTACGTTGCGTCCTTGACGACGGTAAACACGCCCCACCGAGGCTGTCTTTTCGCGGAAAAGCTGCTGAGCAGCGTACCCGACAAGCTGAAAGACAAGGTGGCAAACGCTTACAACGTCACCTTGCGGGCGCTGGGCGATGAAACCCCCGACTTTTTGGCGGCTGTGGGAGACTTGACCGCGCAGTCCTGCAAAAAGCTGAACGAAACGCTGTCCTTCCCCGAGGGAATATACGCGCAGAGCGTGGGCTCGGTTATGAGTCACCCGCGCAAAGGTCAGTTTCCGCTTAATTTATCGTATCGCTACGTCAAGAACTTTGACGGCGAAAACGATGGCTTGGTTGGAGAGGCGTCGTTTTCGTGGGGAGAAAAGTACACGCTTTTGCGTACCGACGGCAAGCGAGGCATATCCCACGGCGATATGATTGACCTCAACCGCGAGAACATTAAGGGCTTTGACGTGCGCGCTTTTTATACCGAGCTTGTCAGCGACCTGCGCGGGCGGGGGCTTTGATTCGGGCTTTGCCAAAAATGGAGAGAGCTATAGGATGCTTGTGAAATATTAAATTTCATCAAAAATCACGTAGTAATACGAATTAAATTATTTGGTCGTAGGGGACGTCGATACATTTGCAAGCAAATGGCGCCGTCCCCTACCTATTCAAAGGAGTCATATACATAAAAACGTGAAATATTATTAAATTGTTTGTCGATGTCCCACCGACAAATTTTTACCCCGTCCTTGTCTTTCACCCAACAGGTGAGTCGTAATGAAAACCGCGTTATTGCATTTTGCCGCGGTGAATGATATAATAGTGCCAACAAGTACTTGAAAACACATTTGACGGAGAAAAATATATGAATATCGGAAACAAAATAAAGCAGTTGCGTCTTAAGGCGGGATTGACCCAGGAGCAGCTTGGCGCGTGTCTTGGCATCAGCGCACAGTCCATATCCAAATGGGAGACCGCCGTGACCATGCCCGACATATCGCTGTTGCCCTTGCTGTCAAGTCAGCTGGGTGTCACTATTGACGAGCTTTTTGACCTGACCGCCGACCAAAAGCTGCAGCGCATCGAGCGCAGACTCGACATTGAAGAGGATTTCTCGGATGGAGTTTTCCACGAATACGAGAGCTTTCTCAAAAACCGGCTTGATGAGCCGGGTGACAGGACAAAAATACTGAGTCTGCTGGCGCATCTTTACCATCATCGCATGGAGTCGGATTCAAGGCGTGTCAGCAAATACGCCCGTGAGGCGATAACTCTGGCGCCTGAGAAAAAGGAGTGTCAATGGCTGCTGCAGAAAGCGGAGGGGGCTAACTGCTGGGATTGGAATATCGCAAATCACACGGATGTTATAAATTTTTACAAAACGGTCATTGAGCGCGACAGCATCACGCCTAAAACGCCATTGCCGTATTATGAGGTCATGGATAATCTGATCGCGGACCGCCGAACTGCCGAGGCGCGCGAATATCTTGCCGAATATAAGCGCCTCCCGGCGTGCAAACCGTTTTTGGTGCCTGTTTATGAGGCGTATATTGCCATGGCAGAGTATGACATCAACGCGGCGGATGAAATTATGCAAAACGCCCTGAAAGATTTTTCCGACAACAGCGGATTTTTATTTGAAAGCGCGCAATATTATGCAAGAAATTGTAAATATGAAAAGGCAATAGAGTTTTACGAAGCGTCGTGGGCGGCGGATGAGCGGCAAAAGCCGAGATATACCGATCCCCTTCACGGTATTGCCACGATCTATGAGATCATGGGCGACAAACAAAAGGCGATAGAGACCTACGACAGAATGATCGCGTGTATCAAGGATGAATGGAATTATAAGGACGAAGACGCCGCCGTGGTCGAGGTGGAGCGTCAGAAAAAGAGATTGATGGGTTAAAAAAGTGCTGAGGCATATGCGTGATACTCTTAGCGGAGTATCACGCCAGCTCTATTCGCCTGAGGCGAGTGATATTGCTTCGCAGTGATATTCGGCTTATGCCGAGTGATATTCGCTGCGCGAGTTGTGCGGCGAATAGAATATCACTGAAGCCGCAAGGCTTCAATATCACGATTGCGATAGCAATCATATCACTCTTTGCGAGAGCAAAGAATATCACTAAAAGCAGAAAAAGAGAGAGCAAAGCGGTTTTTCTTTCCGCATTGTTCTCTCTTTATGTTTTTATCGCAAGTTTCGCATTTGTTTAACAAATGCATCGGGCTATGCCGATACCCCTATTATAAATTCTCCGATAAGGACATCACCCATAGGGTTGCAACTTTTTTATTTATAGCACGCTCTTTCTCCGCCGATGAATTTGGGACGGGTACGGGCGCAAATGATATTTGCCTCTCCAATCTTGGATATTGAAACTCTCACGGGTACGGCAACGGACTTGAGGTGCATGCCTATGAGCGTACCGCCTACGTCAATTCCCGCATGAGCCTTTATCTGCTCAACTACAACGGGACAATCAAGGCTTTCGTGCGTTACGGTCGCAAACGAGCCGCCCGCCTTAGGTCTTGGAACAACGGACACGGGCT
>JAZNBA010000007.1:0-19221 GCA_045586785.1 Eubacteriales bacterium
GCCCTCTGCGGAGGGCGACCAACGCGGCGAATGCGTTAGCGCTGTTGGATCAGCGGTCGCTTTTTAAAAAAAGCGACGCAAAAACTTTTTAACAAATGTTGCAATAAAGTTTAATGTTTAATGCTTAGAGAGTTAAACAAAAAATTTAATAATATCCCTTTCCCTTGTTAAAAAGTTTTGAAGGGGAGTTTGTGGGGGAACTTTGCAAAGTTCCCCCTCAAGGTATATAATATTTAGTTAGTCTCTTTTCTTGCAAACAACGATTGCTGCGGGAATGAGAGCTGCAACGATGCCAAGTGCTACGAAGCCGCCGCATCCGCCCTCGTCCTTAGGAGCCTGGGTGGTGGGAGCGTTGGTTGTAGGAGCATCTGTTGTGGGAGCCGCAGTGGTAGTGTCAGCAGCCTCGGGAGCTGCGGTGGTCGTATCTGCGGGAGCTTCAGTCTCAGTATCCTTGGGAGCTTCTGTGGTTACGGGAGGCTCGGTCTCCTTGGGTTCTTCCTTACCGTAAACATACTCGATAGTGCCTACGCCTGCTGCAGCTGCGGTAAAGATGGACTTGTCATCATACAGCTCGCCGTTGATCTTGAGACCCAGGAAGTCACCAAGCTCGGGCATGTAAGGAGCGTACATCATGGATACGTCAACGCTGTCGCCTACTTCAAGAGCCTGACCCAGAGTCAGCTTCTGCATAGCGGTAAGCTTACCGGGGGTAGCTTCTGCAAATGCTTCAACAAGCAGAGTACGGCGAGAGTCACGGGTGCGCAGGAATTCGTCTGCACCAAGGTAGTTGGTGTCAACAGTGAAGTTGAAGGAAGTATCTGCGATAGAGTTAGAGCCAAGGTTGGAAAAGTCAACGGTAGACCATGAAACGATCTCTGCACAATCAAAGAAGCTGGTTTCATAAGTGCTGCCCTCAACGTTTGCAGCAGCCGCGATAGCATCAGACTTCTGAATGATACCGTATGTACCTGTACCGGAGTTCTTAAGGTTGAAGTTCTTATCGTTACCGCCACGGCCGTCGCCGGTATTGGAGTTACCGTCCCAGCAGATAATCTGAACGTTTTCGGGAATGCCCCAGAATTCACGCAAGTGCTCGAACTGCATACCCTTACCGTCGTTGAACATAGCATATGCAACTTCGCAGAACATAGACCAGATAACTACGCACTCACCGGGAGCGATCTCACAGGTTTCGGGGTTCCTGGGCATGTTATCCCAGCCTGCCCAAGCGTAGGTGGTGTCTGTCCACTTATCATCGGTGTAAGTACCGTCTCTCCAGTCACCGGGAAGGAAAGGAGTGTACTCAACGATAACATTCTCAAACTTTTCGTTTGTAGGACCGTTACCATTATAAATAATAGCATAGTCGTAAAGGTTGAGAGTCTTGTCGGTGTTGTTGTAGATCTCGAAAAACTCGAAGGGGTCCTTGTTGTCCTGATATCCTGCGATACCGTTACCAAGGGTATCGGGAGCGATCTCGGTAATAATGAGATCGGGAGCTTCGGTTGCGCCTGTAGGAGCGGCAGCCTCAGCGGATACTGCAACAGTGGCAATGGATGCCATCATGCAAAGTACCAAAAGAATAGAAATAAACTTTTTCATTGTGTTCCTCCACAAAAATTTAGTTATATATATTATATAAAAATTTTTTTTTATTGTCAATACGTTTTATTATTTTTGGGTGTTTAACACGAATGCATATGTGATTTTTTAGTTATCTTGAACAAATGTGAAATTTTTTATAATTTAATACTTTCGGGAGGAACAAGTCCCTCACGAAAACAAACGATTTAATTAAATATCACGTTGTCATGCAAATAAAATTGAGACTGTATATAAAAATAAGGGGCATCAGCCCCTTATTTTCATTATTAATATTATATCAATGCGTAAACCATAAGTCCTGCACAGACCAATATCAGCGTAAACACACCGATATTCATATAGACAGTGCTTCCGACTCGGTCGCCGGGCAGCTGAAATTCCGCCGGCTTATAGAAAAACTTGCGGCGCTTGACTAACATGAGTATAACTCCCGCCATGGACATACCCATCATAACCGATGAATACGCACCCATTATCAGAAGGTCGGGTAACAGCTCCGCTAACTGCGCAAGATATTCGCTGTAAGCTTCTGCATCTGCCATGATGGACTGAACATAATCCGATTCCATCATCTGCTCGGAAAATTCAAGTATTGCTTCAGTATCAACGTGCTCCAGCACAAACATACCGACTATTGATCCGAAGAAGTTTATTATCATGTGTAAAAATATCGTGTATCTTACCTTGCCCGTGCGGACGTAAATAAATCCGAACAGGATTCCAAGTCCGAAAGCATAGAAAAACTGCTGGATATTTCCATGGTAAAGACCGAAAAGCAACGCGGAAAACACCACCGCGGTTTTTTCGCCGTAAGCACGTGTACGGTTAATGATAAATCCTCGGAATATAAGCTCCTCAAGTATGGGGGCGATAATGACAGCTGCTATAAAGCTGAAAAGCGGCGACGACATTGCCAGCGCGTCCGCAACTATACCCGAGGTCTCCCTGCCGCGCAGTGTATCTATGAGCGTTGAGAGAAAAGTTCCTATATAATTGCCTGCATACAGTATTCCGAAGCTCATCAGCAATGCTACTATCCAGTGACCGAACTTCATTTTGTGCTTTTCGGGTGCGGCTGCGGGAACTTTTTTAGCGAATAACAGCATAAGCGGCAGACCTATGAGATACATGGGAAGCAGTGAAAGTGCCCATATAAACCAATCGGTCTCAATAATTGACGGCATATATTTTTTTACCAGCCACGATGCGGCAAACTGAATACCGACAGAGCTCAGAAGCATCACTGTAAGTCCCATGCCTATACGCGAAAAGTAAGCACGTATCTTTTTACCGCTTCCCGCGTCAAAGGTGGTACTATCAAATTGTGGGGTATTGTTCATTTTTTGATTCCTTTTCCGAAAGATCTGATTTTTTGTATTACATTTATGTCTTTACTTTGAAGCTTTACAATTCCCAGCGTTATAAATCCTGCGGGAATACCGAAAAGCAGCGTCAGCAAAAGTTGAGGCAGCAGGGTATGCCATATAAGTACAAACAAACGAAATCTGAGTCCGCTGAGTGAGGCGTCAATGACAGTGCATATCATATTGACCACAGCAACGCCGCCAAGGCACACGCCCCAGGGCAAAAAGTTGCGCGGAAGATATTTGTCGGCAACGTACCCCGAAAAATATCCCACAACAAAGCCTATCAGCGGCATTATACAAAGCTCAGCTCCCGATGTGGCGTCAAGTGCCCAACCCGCCGAAATACCCGCAATTCCGCCCACACGCTCGGAATCAAAAAAACCGAGTGCCGACACGGCGACAAGCACCAGCGCGGGTACGCATCTTGAAACGCCTGATACCGACGTTCCCGTTGTGCTTTGTATCATTAAAAGTATAAACAGCCAGATACCGTATATCACCACCTGACGTATCAGTGACGCGGTGGGGGTAAAATAATGACGGATATTTTTTTTCACGGTGTCACCTCTGTTGTGTCCTGTCCGGTGTCGGTAACATCGCCAAGTGTGGGGTCAATATCGTCGTACGAATACGGTTCTATGGTATAATCGGTTATTACAGAAACGAATTTCAGTCCTTCAAGCTGTGCCGACGGAATAACCGAGGCGGTCAGCGTGCGGCTGACATCATCGGGGATTATTTCGGCAACCACGCCTACGGTAAGCTCTGCGGGATAAATACTTCCCGTGCCCGCCGTGACTATAAGGTCACCTACCTTTATATCCGCATTTGCGTCAATATAGGTTATCAGGCACATACCGTTCTCGCGCAGCTTCATGTCGCCTGTAAGCAGTCCCGAAGCGCCGCTTCTTTTGACATAGACGCCGACACTTGATGTAGTCTCAATAATGCTGACCACCTTGCAGTATCCAAGGCCTACTTCGCAAACGCTGCCCACGACTCCGTCCGCCGTTACCACGGGCATGGATTTTTTGATGCCGTGAAGGCTTCCTTTATTTAATGTATATGTGGTGCGGTAGCCCGACGATTCGCGGCCTATAACGGTTGCGTCGATCAGTGTCCAATTATTTACCAGCCAGGGCAGTTCAAGATAGTCGCGCAGGTATTCGTTTTGCGAATCCGACATCTGAAGCTCGGCGAGCTGTTCACGAAGCTGCGCGTTCTCGGAACGCAGTGCGTTATTTTGCTCTACCAGTTCATCGATTTTTGAAAAATAGACCTTATATCCGTCGATACCCTCGGCGATTTTTGACGCGCACCAACGCACGGGTGTTGTAAGCGTGCCAAAAAGGTTGCGCAGTGGGTCACTGACACCCATGGCGGCAAGTATGGTTGCCGATAGTGTCAGAGCCAGCGCAACGGATAGTGTTATTATGAAAAATTTATTTTTCAAAAAACGCTTCATAAGGGGGCCCTGTTTACATTAAAGTAAGTTTATTTTTCTACGTGAATTTTTTCCACGCGTCTGCCGCTTTTTCTTTGACGGCCGGAGGCGCAAAGAAAAAGCTAACAAAAAGAAACGCCGTGGGTATTTCGCCCTCTGCAGAGGGCGAGGAGGGCTTCGCGCCCTCCACCGCGCCACCTTTTTGAAAAAGGTGGACCAAAACTTTTTAATAAAATTTTAAATTTTATTATTCCTCGTCCTCTGTTGTTTCAACTTCTTCGGTATCATTATCGTCCTCAATCAGGGCAGCCTCAACGTCGGGAGCGGCATTTTTCTCTACCTCTGCCATAGTATCAGCCTTTTTCAGCTCTTCTTCCTCTTCCTCGGCGCTTGCCACCTTGGTAAAGTTAACGATATTCTGTCCCTCGGAAAGTCTCATAACGATAACACCTGTTGCTCCGCGCGCATAGGTGGGTATATCCTTGACGGGAGTACGAATAATAGTGCCACTGTTGGTTATCATCATAATATCATCATCGTCGCCGACGGTGTTGATACCTGCCAGCTTACCTGTCTTTTCGTTGATATTATGGCAAACAACGCCCACGCCGCCTCTGTTCTTCATGCTGCGGAAGTCGTCAAAGTCGGTACGCTTACCGAAACCGTTTTCGGTAATGGTAATAAGCTTTTTGCCCTCGACAACCAATGCCGCGCCGTTTACTCTGTCGTCACCGCGCATAGACATACCGCGAACACCGCGGGCGGTGCGTCCCATAGGACGTACATTTGCTTCGGAGAAGCGGACTGCAGAGCCCTCGTGAGTAGCGATAATAATATCGCTGTCACCATGTGTCTTCATAACGAACAGCAATTCGTCACCGTCATCAAGTGACAGCGCGCGCTTACCGCCCTTTCGCTGATTTTCGTACTCGGAAAGCAGTGTGCGCTTGACTATACCGTTCTTTGTTATCATAGTCAGATATTCTCCATCGCCAAAGCTGTCGATACTGATGACCGCAGTTACCTTTTCACCCTCGCCAAGCTCCAGAATATTGACAAGGTTAGAGCCCTTGGCTGTTCTTCCCGCCTCGGGTATCTGATATGCTTTACGCATATGGACCTTACCTGTATTTGTAAACATCATCAGATAAGAGTGAGAATTTACGGCAATTACCTTTTCGATAAAGTCTTCTTCCTTGGTGGACATACCGATAATACCCTTACCGCCGCGGTGCTGTGACGAATAAGTATCGGAGGGCTGACGTTTGATATACCCTGCGTGTGTCAGCGTAATTATACAGCTGTGACGCTCGATGAGGTCTTCAAGAATTATCTCATCCTCAACGGGCACGATATCGGTACGTCTGGGATCGGAATATTTATTCTTGATCTCGGTCATTTCGTCCTTGATTATCTGCTTTATCTTGCCCATATCCGCCAGAATTCCTTCCAGTTCAAGTATGAGCGCGTGCAGACGCTTTAGCTCATCCTCGATCTTTTGTCTTTCCATACCTGTCAGCTTGCCCAGCGTCATATCGACGATAGCCTGAGCCTGAGCATCGGTAAGCTGACGAAGCGCGCCGTTCTCAATATTATGAGCCGTTGCGTACTCGTCGGAATAGCTTACGGTAAAGAATTCCTGCATCAGTCGTTCCTTAGCCTCGGGAATGGTTCTTGACGTCTTCATTATTTCAATAACGCGGTCGATATTGCCCAGCGCAATATGATAACCCTCTAAAATATGAGCACGTGCCATTGCCTTATTAAGGTCAAACTGCGTTCTGTTGATTATGACGCTTTCCTGATGCTTGATATAATGATCAAGTATACTCGCAAGAGGAAGTACCTTAGGCTCGTTATTGACAACCGCCAACATATTGACAGCGCAGGTATCCTGAAGCTGAGTATATTTATAGAGCTGATTGAGAATTACCTGACCGTTTGCGTCACGGCGGTATTCGATGACGATACGCATACCCGCGCGTCCGGATTCGTCGCGAATTGCGGTAATACCTTCAATTCTCTTGTCCTTGACAAGATCCGCCATTGCCTCGCAAAGCATACTCTTATTTACCATATAAGGTATTTCGGTTACTATTATACGGTGCTTATCTTCCTCAATATTCGCCTTTGCGCGGACGGAAATACGGCCGTGACCCGTTGTGTACGCCTCAATAATGCCGTTCATGCCGTAAATAGTGGCGGCAGTCGGAAAATCGGGGCCTTTTATATATTGCATAAGGTCAGCAACGGTACAGTCGGGATTATCCATGCGGTAGATAGTGGCGTCAATTACCTCGCCCAGGTTATGGGGAGGAATATTTGTTGCCATACCGACGGCGATACCGACAGATCCGTTTACCAGCAAATTAGGAAAGCGCGACGGAAGAACCGTAGGCTCACGCATACGGTTATCAAAGTTAGGCTGGAATTTGACAACTTCCTTTTCGATATCACGCATCATTTCCTCGGATATGCGGGAAAGTCTTGCCTCGGTATAACGGTATGCGGCGGCGCCGTCACCGTCCACGGAACCGAAGTTACCGTGACCCTCTACCAGCATATAGCGGTATGAAAAGTCCTGCGCCATACGTACCATGGTGCCGTAAACGGCAGTGTCACCGTGAGGATGATAACGGCCAAGCACGTTACCGACGGTGGTAGCCGACTTGCGGAAAGGCTTATCATGAGTCAGGTGGTCCTCATACATAGCGTAAAGTATGCGGCGCTGACCCGGCTTCATACCGTCGCGCACGTCGGGAAGCGCACGCGAGATAATTACGGACATGGAATATTCAATAAAGGATTTTTTAACTTCCTTTTCCATGTGTATGTCATTTATTTTTTGATTTTCATACACAAGGGATTCGTCTTCCTGATGATTTTTCTTATCCAAGACTGTATACTCTCTTTCTTGTATTTACAAAGTCTACTATAGGCTCTCTCTTTGGGAGAGCTCCCGACGAAGTCGGGTGAGAGGGTTTATAAAAAAATATATACCCTCTCCGTCGGCTTCGCCGACACCTCTCCCGTAGGGAGAGGCTTTTATATAATTTTGCTCACTGAAATTTTTTCAACCAATTTTTCTATCTGCTCCACATTCGGCAGCGTTGTTCCCGGTAATGCAACCTTGGCACCTGCCGCGGCAGAGGCGTATTTCAACGCTGTGATATCATCGAACATTTGAATATATTTTTTATAAATATACGCTGACAAATATGTGTCACCCGCGCCCGAAAATCCCATAAGCTTCACCGGTGCAGCGGTTACACTGTAGCACCTTTCACCGTCAATATAAACAGATCCGTCGCCGTCAAGCGTGCATATAACATGGCATCCATACTTATTTACAACGCTTTTTGCGGCGTTTATCACGGAATTTACGTCCGAAAGCTGATTTTCATTCACTCCGACGATGCCTGCCAACTCGCGTCTGTTAGGTTTTATAAGCTGCGGTCCGGCTTCGAGTCCCAGCCTCATAGCCTCACCGTCACAGTCAAGTATTGTGACAGTGCCCGCATCATTAAAGTGTTTAATTATGCGTTTATATACATCTGTCGGCACTCCATGCGGAAGGCTTCCGTTAATGATTATAAGCTCGGGTTTGTAGCATTTTACGTCATTTATAACAGCATCAAGCTCGGCTTGTGTTATCGGTCCGCCGCGCTCGTTAAACTCGGTACAGACACCGTCGGCGTCAATAATTTTTGTGTTTGTTCTGACTCCGCACGCGGTTTTCGTAAAGCGGGAATTTACGCCCGCGTCGTTTGTAAACGACTCGGAAAGCCTTGCCATATCACCGCCCGTAAATGTAAAATAACACGGTTCCGTACCCAGAGTTTTGAGCATAATTGCCACGTTTGCGCCTTTGCTTCCCTGATTTACGACAGTCCTCGCCGCGCGGTTAAGCGTGCCGAGACGCGTGGGCGTGTCAAGATAAATAATGCGGTCAATACCGGGATTTAGTGTTAAAATAGAAATTTTCATTTTTTACAAACGTATTAAACTTACTGAAAATTAAATTTTAAGTTAAAATAAACCAAATATCTTTTATTAAAAAATTTTGAAGAGTCAAGAGAAACTTTTTTAAAAGTTTCTCTTGTGGGGGGTGGGGCAAAGCCCCACAAATTAAACTCTCAGCATTATTTCGCCGTAATTTGGATAAGGCCAATCTGACGCGGCGGTGATGGTCTCCATTGCGTCCACGTACTCGCGCAGATCCCGCATTGCGGGCAGCACAACGTCGCGGTAATGAAGCGCCAGCTCGTGATGATCCTTAATTGATGCAGATGCCTCCTCCGCTTCCTTCAAAACACCGAGGCATTTATACGCCTGGGTATTAAGTCCCGACAGACGCATTATAACCTCTGTTTCAACTGTTCTGTCCGCGCCGAACTCCTGCTTTTGATTGATGACCTGCGCCAATTTTCCCGTATAAAGGCTGACCGCAGGAATTATCTGACGGCTCGCCATTTCTATCATGGTAAGTGCTTCGATATTAACAACTTTTGAGTAATTTTCAAGCAAAATATCCTGGCGGGAGCGCAATTCCGTCTCGCTCATTACGTTATGACGCTCAAACAGCGCGATATTTTTAAGAGAGGTCATGGTCATAAAGCTGTCGGGAGCGTTATCGATATTTAGAAGACCGCGCTGTTTTGCCTCGTCTACCCACTCCGCGCTGTAGCCGTTGCCGTCAAACAGTATGCGGCGGTGCTCTGTGAACGTCTCGCGAAGCAAAATTGCAAGCTCGGACTTAAAGTCCTCGACATTTTCAAGTCTATCCGCAAATTGACGAAGCGACTCTGCAACTGCGGTATTTATAACTATGTTTGGCATTGCCACGTTTTGCGACGAGCCCGGCATGCGGAATTCAAATTTTTTACCGGTATAAGCAAAAGGTGATGTACGGTTGCGGTCGGTAGTGTCCTTACGGAACACGGGAATTGTTGGAATACCCAGATTCATAACCTGACGTCCCGCGTTATTGTACTGATTTCCACTGATAATTGAGTCAATAATTGCTTCAAGCTCCTCGCCAACAAACATGGAAACGATGGCGGGAGGTGCTTCATAACCGCCGAGACGGTGATCGTTGCCCGCGGAAGCTACCGACAAACGTAGCAGATCCTGATAGTCGTCAACAGCTTTGATAACTGCCGCCAGCATAAGTAAAAATCTGTGATTTTCGGCGGGAGTCTTACCCGGATCGAACAGGCTCTTGCCGCCTGCCGAAATGGACCAGTTATTATGTTTACCCGAGCCGTTGACGCCATCAAAAGGCTTTTCATGAAGCAGACATACAAGTCCGTGTCTGTCCGCGATCTTTTTCATCAGCTCCATAATAAGCAGATTCTGATCAACACCAAGGTTTGTCGATGTATAAATAGGTGCCAGCTCGTGCTGTGTGGAGCGGCTTCGTTGTGACGAGTCTTGGCGGTGATACCTAACTTCCACAGCTCCGCATCCAGCTCCTGCATGAATTCACGAACTCTCGGCTTTATTGCGCCGAAATAGTGGTCGTCAAGCTCCTGACCTTTGGGCGCTTTCGCGCCGAACAGCGTGCGTCCCGTATAAAACAGGTCGCTTCGTTTTTCAAATGTTTTTTTATCGATAAGAAAATATTCCTGCTCCGCGCCGATCTCGGCGTTGACGCGTTGCGTTTCGGTGTCGCCGAAAAGTCTCAGAATACGAAGTGTCTGCTGTGATATTGCGTCAAGTGAACGCAAAAGCGGTGTTTTTGTGTCAAGCGCGTCGCCGTAATAAGAGCAGAACGCGGTGGGAATGAAAAGCGAGCCATCCTTAACGAAAGCATAGGATGCGGGGTCCCAGGCGGTATAGCCTCTCGCCTCAAATGTAGCGCGCAAGCCGCCCGTGGGAAATGATGACGCATCCGTCTCACCCTTTATCAGCTCCTTGCCCGAAAATTCCATAAGAACTCTGCCCGGTCCGTCGGGGGATATAAACGCCTCGTGCTTTTCACTGGCAGTTCCCGTCAGCGGTTGGAACCAGTGGGTATAGTGCGTTGCTCCCTTCTCAATCGCCCACTGCTTCATGGCATCCGCCACACAGTTAGCAATTGAAGGGTCTATTGTTTTTCCGTCTGCAATGGTCTGCATCAGCGACGCAAACACATCCTCGGGAAGTCTTTCTCTCATTACGTCTTCGGAAAACACCATCGACGCAAATATTTCGGGAATCTTATGCATAGTTTCTCCTTTTTATTGGGGGAGCCTTTTGAAAAAGGCTCCCCCAAACCCCCGCGAAAACTTTTCAACAAGGGAATGGGTAAAATTAAATTTTAAGTTTAACTCTCGGAAAGTTCAGCGTCAACCTGCTTCGCGTTTGACGCCCATCCGGAATAAATTAAATTTTTAATAAATTTGCTTTTCGCTTGCGAAAAGCTACATTAACGTTTGCTGCAAGCAAACATTTCACGCCGCCGTAGGCGGTATTTCACTCCGCGCAAGCGCGGAATTTCACGTTTGCCTACGGCAAACACTTCACTTTAATACGTCGGTGTATCAAGATACCACTTTCCGTCTTTTGCTTTTATAATAGTCAATGTAACGCTGAGTATCTCGCTCTCACCCTCAAGATGTGTATCTATCCTGATATTTACGCGCTCATCGTTTGACGGACGAACTATATTCATTGTATCATAATTATAAATTCTCTTTTTCTCGATGCGCGGCTCGATGTCGTTGCGCTGACGAAGCAGCAGCTCATGTTCGATAAATCTTGCGCTTCGCACGCCCGACATACCGTCCTCAACGTATGCAACGCCGTCAAACGCCGCCTGATATACCTGATCAAGATATGCCTGCGTATAGACCTGCTCAGCCGCGTTCTTAATTTCGGCAATGCTGAGATATTTTGCGTCGGCGCGGACAACGTCATAATCGCTTATCTGATCATCGCCGTAAACGTACTCTATCTCGGGCTCTTTATAGTCGGACGCAAAAAACGAAAGTCCCGTTTCCTCGTCGGACAGCAGCGGTGTGCCGTCCGCGTCGATAACGTCAGCAGTATTTTTTACAGATGTAAAATAATACTCGCCGTCCTTATAATACATACAAAGTCTGCCGTAGCCTTCTGCCTCGAAAAACAGATAATATATTTCGTATTTTTCGCTGTACTCAAGAGGCTGGTCGGTTATTTTCTCGACTCTGGGATAAGTTTCAAATCCGTCTCCGAAAAAAATATCGTTTATTTCATATGACGCTTCGATAAGCTCAATTACTCTGTCTTTGACCTCCGTTATATCCGGTGCGTTGCAGGATGTCAGGCACAGGCAGGATGCGAGCATTATTGTGATCAAAACAACAGAAATTATTTTTTTCATTGTTTTTCCTCTTAAATTTAATTAAATAAAACATCAAACAGAAATATGAATATTATATTTTATTATACGGGACGATGTGGGCATCGTCCCCTACAAATATAATTAAATATCCAAATTCTCTGCAAACTTAGCGTTTTTCTCGATAAATTCACGTCTGGGATCGACTTTATCGCCCATGAGCACCGAGAACATTTCGTCGCAAGCTATAGCGTCGTCGAGCGTCACGCGCAACAGAGTTCTCTTTTCGGGGTCCATTGTGGTATCCCAAAGCTGATCGGCATCCATTTCACCAAGACCTTTATAGCGGTCGGCTTCAACATTTGTGCCGCCCAGCATTTCGATATATTTATCCCTCTCGGCGTCCGAGAAAGCATAATATTCGGGACCCTTGCCCGATCGCTTATAAACTCTGTAAAGCGGCGGCTGTGCCAGATAAATATGTCCCTCGTCGATAAGCTGACGCATATGACGGAAGAAGAACGTCAAAAGAAGTATGCGGATATGCGAGCCGTCAACGTCGGCATCCGCCATAATTATGATCTTACCGTAACGAAGCTTTGTAATATCGAAATCGTCACCTATAGAACAACCAAGTGCCTGAATGATAGGTGTCAGCGAGGGGTTGGAATATACCTTGTCAAGTCGGGATTTTTCAACGTTAAGAACCTTACCGCGCAGAGGAAGTATCGCCTGGAACTTTGAATTTCGTCCCGTCTTTGCGGAACCTCCCGCAGAGTCTCCCTCTACAAGATAAAGCTCGGTCAGCTCTACGCTTTTTTCCTGACAGTCGGCAAGCTTACCGGGAAGCGTCATGCCCTCAAGCAGACCTTTACGGCGTGTAAGCTCTCTTGCTTTTCTTGCAGCCTCACGTGCTCTTGACGCGGCAAGCGCCTTATCAAGAATTGCCTTACCTGTTGCGGGATGCTCCTCAAGATACTCTGTCAGCTTGGTCGTAACTGTATTTTCAACCAGTGTTCTTATATCCGAGTTACCAAGCTTTGCTTTGGTCTGGCTTTCAAATTGGGCGTTTTCAAGCTTAACACTGATGATCGCGCAAATACCCTCTCTTACGTCCTCACCCGAAAGATTTTTATCGCTGTCTTTAAGAATACCCGCCTTACGGGCGTAATCGTTAAGCACCTTTGTCAGCGCGGACTTAAATCCTGTCTCGTGAGTACCGCCCTCGATGGTATTCATGTTATTTGCAAATGTGCTGAGCTTTTCGTAATAGCTGTTATTATACTGAATTGCTATCTCGGCAATGCTTGTGTCCTTCTCGCCGCGCATATAAATAACATCCTGATGTACAAGCTCGTTATGAGTCTGATCGTTGAGGTAAGTTACAAAGCTGCGTATACCGCCCTCAAAGCACAGATCCGTTTCTATAGTTTCCTCACCTCGCGCGTCAATAAGAACTATTCGGACGCCGCCGTTAAGAAACGCCTGCTCACGCATACGGTTAAGCAGTATATCATAATCAAAAACCGTCTCCTCAAAAATTTCGGGGTCGGGCTTGAAGGTAACCTTAACGCCGTGCGGCTTTTCGGTAGCGTCACCCATGCAAGTAAATTTTCTGGCAACACCGCCGCGCTCAAAGCGCTCGGTATATACCTTGCCGTCGTAAATATCCTCAAGCTCCAGCCATTCCGACAGCGCATTTACAACGGACGCGCCCACGCCGTGCAGACCGCCCGCAATTTTATAACCGCCGCCGCCGAATTTACCGCCGGCGTGCAAAATGGTATAGACCACCTCGGGCGTGGGAATACCTTGCTTGGGGTGAATAGCCGAGGGTATACCGCGTCCGTTATCCTCTACCGTTACACTGTTATCGGGATTGACGGTGACCGTGATCTTATCGCAGTAGCCTGCCAGTGCCTCGTCGATAGAGTTGTCAACTATTTCGTATACGAGATGATGAAGTCCGCGTATAGAGGTAGTACCTATATACATACCGGGGCGTTTTCTTACCGCCTCAAGACCCTCGAGGACCTGTATTTGGTTCTCGTTATAATTTTCGTGTACGGAGTTTTCGTAGTTGTCCATTGTGTTTTTTACCGATCCTTATTATTTTAGAAGAAAATCTTTTTTTAAGATAATTATTTTTTTTTACGTAGAAAAATAATTTTTTCAATTTATTTGTATACAGACGTGAAATATATTAAATTGTTTTTAAAATTTATTTATTCCCCGCCTCAAGCCTTTTTTGAAGCGTTGAGACCGAGATCTGCGAAAAATATATCTCGCATTTATCTTTATTTCTATATAAAATAAACGACTTGGGCAATTCGTCCGACGCCGAGCTTAATTCTCCGCGTCTCGACACATCCGAAAGATATTTTTTTGTTATTACCGACTGCGTGGACGTATCGGCATCGAATATTCCGATAATATCCTTAAGACGTATGCTTTTGTTGTTTCCTATGTGAAGATACATTTTTTCGCCCTTAATAATAATATTTTCCTTGCTTGACCTGAATCACCTTGGAGCCGCCCACATTAAACATTTCGGGAAGTGTTTCACAAGTTGTCATTATGACCTGTCTGCCTTTTATTTCGTTTATAAGATAGCTTCTTCTGCCCGAATCAAGCTCGCTGAGAACGTCGTCAAGCAAAAATATGGGATATTCGCCTCTGTCCTCGCGGCAAATTTCGCCCTCGGACAGCTTCATTGCCAGTGCTATTGACCTCTGCTGTCCCTGTGACGCAAAAACGCGCGCAGGATGATCGTTGAGATTTATGGTTATATCGTCCTTATGTATACCCCAAAGCGTTGTGCCGGCGCCTATCTCGCGGTCGTGATTTTCGCTGAGCATTTTTAAATACTTTGCTTTTGTAGCAGCACTGTCAAGATACGCTTGCTCCTCGTCGTGTGACGAGCCCGCATAAATAAGCTGAGGTACTTCACGTCCTAAAGTCATATCAGAGAAAAAGTCCTTTACCTTTTCTCTCGCGCGCATAAGATATTCCACTCGCATTTTAGCTATTGTCGCCGCCTCGGAAGACAGCTGATCCGACCAGAATTCAATGGTGTCATTGAAGGTTTTTCTGTCGTTTTCGGCATCGCGTATCAGCTTATTTCGCTGCTTTAGAATTTTATTGTATCTCTGAAGCGAGGAGATATAAAGCGGACGCAGCTGTGATATAGCAATATCAAGATATGCGCGGCGCATGGCTGGTCCTTCCTTTACCACCGACAAATGCTCGGGGCAAAATAAAACTCCCGTAAGACTGCCCACCATATCCGACATTCTTGTTATTTTGACTTTATTTTTTTCAACCTGTCTTCGTTTATCACGGAACAGGCGCATTGTGATATTTTGTTTTCTGACGGAATCCGAAAAATCCACCGAAACGGTAGCACCCGGACAGCCGAATTTTATCATTTCAGCCTCATCAGCGCCGCGGAAAGATCTTCCCACCGAACAAAGATATATTGCTTCAATGATATTTGTCTTGCCCTGTCCGTTATCGCCCACAAGCACGTTTACCTCGTCGGAAAATTCAAGCCGTGCGTTTTCCGCGTTTCGGTAATTTTCGACAAAACAGCCGTGACAGATCATTCCTTCATTCTGACAGGCAGCAGCATGAATATTTCTTCGCTGTTCTGCTCATTTTCGCAGGGCTCGATATTTATGCTGGTGAGAGGACTTGAAAGCGACAGTATAATATCCTCGCCCGTGCAGGCACGCACGCTGTCAATAAGATAACGGTTGTTGAAGGCTATGATAAGATCGGGACCCTCATGTTCGATGTGTATCTCGTCGTAAGTGCTTCCGTTTGCCGAGGTTGCGGATATTTTAAGTGTATCACCCGCAAATTCCAGCTTTACGTGAGAACGGACGGCATGAGCTATTCTTTCCTCGGTTACAAGCGCCGCACGCTCAAGTGCCGAAATAAGCTCATCTCTGTTCATTTTAGCCGTGATCTTATGTTCCTTTATAATAATACGGTTATAATCGATGTATTCGCCGTCGATAAGGCGGGAAAAGAATGTGATACCGTCAATAATAAAGATTATATACTTACGTGTGCAGAATACGGTAGCCATTTCATCCTCGTCGCCCAGCAGCTTCATAAGCTCGTTTATGGTCTTGACGGGAATTATAAACTTATAATTGAATTCACGGTCGGGCGCGCTCTTGTTTTCAAGCTGGATATTTTTAATGCACTTTGCAAGCTTGAAGCTGTCACAGGAAACAAGTGTGAGCTGCTCCGCGTTTACGTGAACGAATGTACCGTTGAGTATAACTCTTGTATCATCGTTGCCCATTGCGTGGTTGGTCTGATTGAGCATCTTTTTGAGCATGGCGCAGGAAATAACAAATCCTCTGTCGCGCACGATATCGGGAAGCGACGGAAAATCCTTTGCGGGAGTAGCGGACATTCTGTGTGTGGATCTGCCGCAGCTTATCTTGGCGGACATTTTTTCATCAACGGTAAGCTCCAGCTCGTCGCCGTCCATTACTCGCATTATCTGCAGCAGCTTCTGAGCATTTATAATGCAGCTGCCGGCGGAATATACCTTTGCTTCAACGCTCAGTCTCATACCCTTTTCGGTATCGTATGTTGTAAGAACGCAGCTTCCGTCCTCTTTTGCTTCAATGAGAACGCCCTCGGTGGCAGGTGTGGTGGATCTTGTGGAGACCGCGCTCATGAGAGGCGGGAAGGTATTGCAAAGCATTTTTCTGTCGAATACTATTTTCATTTTTTAATTTCTCCTTATTTTTTGGTGTGAGTCTTATTTCACTTTATTGAGGCGCCGCAGGCGCTTGACCGCAACGCGGTCAAATAACAATATATTATTAGGTTTTAGTAGCAGTAGGAGTAGAGGCTGTGGAAAATGTGGAAAAGTGCAAAATTTCCTTTATTATCAATGGTTTTTTGTGTGTCTGGTATCTTGAAAACTGTTATAAAACTGTCTGAAAAAGTGTTGACGGATTGTGGAAAAGTAATTTTAGGTGAAAATTTTGAAAATTTTTGAGTTTTCAAAGTTATCAACATGACTTTTCAATATGAAATTTATGTGGAAAAGTCGTATTTTTGGGGAGAACATAAGTTTTCAATAGAGTTTTCCATATGTATGTTGAAAACTTTTCTCAACATACTTTTTTCTTTGTGTATCAAGCATTTTTGAGTTTATATGTTGATACATTCAGTGGTTTTAGTCAAAGTATTCAACAAGTTTTTTGTGTGTTTGGAAACCTGTTTAAAACCTGTTGAAAAGCTTTATTTTTTATAGGGGAACCCCCCTCTTGTGTGGTTCCCCTCTTTTTGCCTATGGCAAAAATTCACCCTTCCGTGGCGCTGCCAAAGGCTTAGGGGATTTCGCCCGTTGCGACGGTTCGCCCTCTGCGGAGGGCGACAAGGGCTACGCGCCCTTGACTGCGGCCGCTTTTTTCAAAAAGCGGCGCAAAAACTTTTTAATATATAGTTACATTCCGTTTATCTCTTTGATCATTTCGTCGATCTCGATATTAAAGACAGCGTCGTTTCGAAGTTTTTTCTCGACGACCTCAATTGAGGAAATGACTGTTGAATAGTCTCTGCCGAGTATTTTTCCGGTATTGGGAAGTGACAGCTCAACTACATTTCTGATAAGATATGCGGTAATATGACGCGCCATCGCTATCTCTTTTGTTCGACGGACGCCTGTAATCTCCTCTTTTGTAATACCGTATTTTTTATAAACCGTTGAGAATATCTTGTCCACCGTTACGCTGACTGGCTCGGCACCGCCCAAAAGCTCTGTAATACATGAGCGCGCCATTTCCATTGTTACGGGAACACCGTGTAAAAATGAAAGCGCTCGAAGCTTTCTTATTGAGCCCTCCACCTGACGGAAGTTTGTGCGCAAATTTTCCGCAAGGAAATTACAAACGTCATCGGGAATATTAACGCCTGCCTGCTCTGCCTTTTTGCGTGTTATAGCGAGACGAAGCTCAAATTCCGGCGGCTGGATATCTGCGATAAGTCCCCATTCGAATCTTGTTTTAAGACGGTATTCAAGTGTTTTGATATCAGACGGCGGACGGTCGGAGGTAAGAATTATCTGCTTATGTTCCTCATAAAGGGCATTAAATGTGTGGAAAAATTCCTCTTGAGTTGAATTTTTACCGGCGATGAACTGAATATCGTCAATAAGAAGCACGTCGCAGGAGCGGTATTTAGCTCTGAAGCGCTCCATTTTCTGGTCTTTAAGGCTTTCTACCAGCTGATTTGTAAACTCATCGCCCTTTATGTAAATAATTTTTGTGTCGGGCTTTTTGGTTTTAAGCTCGTTTGTTATCGCGTAAAGCAGGTGAGTTTTACCAAGTCCGCTCTGACCGTATATAAACAGCGGATTATAATCGCTGGCAGGTCTTGTTGCAACGGCGACGCAGGCGGCATGGGCGAATTTATTTGACGAGCCTACGATAAAGTTTTCAAATGTATATTCGTAATTGCAAGGCGGGAGCGATGATCCAAGACGGACGTCCTCTTGCATCTGGTGCTCGGTATACGTCATAGGCGGCTTGAAGGTTACGGCGATCATATCGTCGTCTGAAAGATTATATTCAAGCTTTAATTGATCGACGTAAAATTTGCTCGGACCGCTGTATCGCAGCTTAAGCGTTATTTGTTTACCTAAAATCTCGGAGGCAAGATCGCGTATTTTAGGCATATGACGCTTTATCAAAAGCGAATGACGAAATTCGGAATGCATTGACATAACACCTGTACTGCCGTCAAAGCTTTCTACGATTATGTCGGTGAACATATTTTCCACCGTTTCACGTGGCATTGTTTCTCCGAGCTTTAATATGACTTTTTTCCATATATTTTCAAGGTCTTCTGTGTAAGGCATATGATCTCCTTAAATGGGGATATTTATTTATATTATTATATCATACTTTAAAGAAAAATACAATATATATTATAAATATTATATATAATTAATGTGACGTATTTTTGTCGTAGTTGAAAAATGAAGAATGTAGAGTGCGGAATGCAGAATTGAGGTAGATTTTTGCCAAGGAAAAAATAATTTTTCTTTTAGTATTGTAGGGGGCGGCGCCCTCGACGCCCCGAAAAAAACGCGTGAGATAAAAAATATGGGTGAAATTTTTTATCACCCATATTAATTTTTTTACATCATTGTTCTCGGGACGTCGAGGGCGCCGTCCCCTACGACATAATAAAAATAATATTTCTATGTTAAATTCAGCGGATGCGTTTTCCTCTTTTTCTTTGACGGCCCGAGGCGCAAAGAAAAAGCTAACAAAAAGAAACGCCGTGAGTATTTCGCCCTCTGGGGATGGCGACCAATGCTACGCGCGTTGTATTGGCGGTCGCTTTTTAAAAAAAGCGACGCAAAAACTTTCCAACAAATGTTGCCGTAAAGTTCGATGTTTAATCCTTGGAGTTTTAACAACACAGTTTGATATCGTGAATATCGTGGAAATACGTGTGATATCGTA
>JAZNBA010000008.1:0-14068 GCA_045586785.1 Eubacteriales bacterium
ACATCAATCTTTACGATATGCAACGAGCTCGAAGGAGGTTCTGCGTAAGTTCTTACCCGCACCAACGCAAAAAGGGTGATCTATCGATCACCCTTTGCGTTGGTGCGGGTAAGAGGACTTGAACCTCCACGAAGTTGCCCCCACTAGAACCTGAATCTAGCGCGTCTGCCAATTCCGCCATACCCGCATATTACGGTACTCGGCTCACACCTCGTACCGTTTTTGGTGCGAGAAACGGGACTTGAACCCGTACGGTGTGAACCACACGCCCCTCAAACGTGCGCGTCTGCCAGTTCCGCCACTCTCGCATTCGCTGCCTTGGCATACTTACCGGCAACGAATAATATTATACACCTTTTTTTTGATTTGTCAATACCTTTTTTGAAAATTTCGGAAAAATTTTTCTCGGAAAATAAAGCTATGTTATAGTACAGTATTCCCTTTCATTGTAAGGAATTATTTGAATTTTCATCTTGGTCGTTCCTTGCACCCGAATATTCTTCGTTAGGCTGTACATAGGTTGTTTTGTGAGATCTTTCTTCCATGAGTGCCTCTCTGTCGGCGTAACGTTTCATCATGCCGTAATACTGCGGCAGGCTCATAAACAGCGTATATAGTGCAGCAAAGATCAAAAACGCACCGATGAAACACAGTACACTGACATCTCTTGTTGACATGGAACATTCTGAGGTATATGCAGTTCCGTAATTGATCCATCCGGCAAGATACATGACTCCGCCTGTGACCCAAGGAGTAAAGCCAAAAACAAAGCCCAGCAGGAAATGTACTCCAAGCGACATTCCGATTGCAGGAAACACGACACTTTTTTCAAATGATGCAAAATGATATCCTTCCCAATAAGAAACAGCGATCAGTATTGCACAGCTGATCAGTAATGTCAGAAACAATCTGATCACGCTGGCTGTGTGTGTTTCTTCAAGCACCATGATCGTATTCATCATGCGGATAATTAAATCTGCAACCAAATATGAAGCTGTAGCAGCAAACGAGATCAGTAGCCAGTAGACTAAAGAAAGCACCAATCTTTCTGTCCAAGTTTTACTCACGGTTACCCACCAATCTGTTGACAAGCTCATCGGAGCGATGCTTTATCAAAGTTGCGTAATAAGCAACAACGATCGCCTCAAGTGCATCGGTCAGGCGTTCCCTTGCGCCCTCCATAACCTCTGCATAACCGGCTGTCTGCTGTTCGATCACATGACGGATCGAAGAAAACGAGCATTGGTTTTGCTCTACCAATGCATCAAGAATGCGGCAGATATAATCATACAGCACACTCGCACGGATGATATCATCACTTGCGTCCTCCAAATCACCGTTTATGTACTCCAGCATATAAGCGATCTTGTCAAGCTGCATACAAGGGCGGAGCATATTAATGATTAAGATGTATGCAACTTGGTCAATGTCATATTTTTTAGACTTTGACAACGGTACCCAGCCCCTTTTGGTCCAGTTTTGTAATGTGGAACCATCAATGCCGGATATGTCTCTGATCTGGGTCAACATAACACCGTCCGTAATAAAAAAGATCTTGGAAAGAAACTCCATACCGGTCACTCCATCCATATCTGCTCTGCGCAGTTTTGTGCCCGGGATTAAGGAATCGTGTATCTGTAGATGCATAACAAACCTCTCTTTTTCATAGTATCTTTATTATATATGACAGTCAGCTGATTGTCAACCGCTTTTTTGTGAATTTTTTGCTTTTTACAGGAGTAACGCCGTGAATAAACTGAAAATATCCGTTTCCCCTGCTATGTTCATACTTCTTATTTGCATGATCGCTACCACCCCATTAAGACAGCTTTTAGCCTGCTTTTCCGCGGCATTTATTCACGAGTTAGGTCACATGGCAGCCGCAAAACTGCTTTCTGTCGATCTATCTCATATCAAGCTTGACGTGCTCGGTGCACGTCTTAACACAACGGGCAGACTTTGTTCATATCCTACTCTTATAGTATTATGCCTTGCAGGACCATTGGTAAATTTTTTATGCTTTGCCTTATCTCTTCCGTTTATCAGATCTGTTGATTTGGTTCGAGAATTTGGGTTGGCAAGTCTATCACTTGGATTGCTGAACCTGATCCCCATCGAGGGCTTTGATGGTGGCAGGATCCTTCAGAGTCTTTTAAGCAGTATTCTTCCTATTACAGCCGTGCTGCGCATCTGCTCGTTTCTCAGCTTTATCAGTTTACTTTGTATGTGGTTATTTTCTGTATGGCTGATTCTACGTACAGGCAGTTCACTGACGCTATTCGTGTTCTCGTGTTTCTTGTTCGGTATGCTTTTCGTTTGAGCAAAAATCGGAGAAAAAACGAGAAATAAGGAGTATTCGTGAGTATTTGGAAGAAAACCTTTCCCTTTTGCAGGTCAATTACAGAAATTTCGTGATTATTCAAAGAATTTTGCGAAATCTATTGCATTTTTAATGCAAATCTGCTACAATATTAATATTCTCTATATTTCTGTTCCAAAGGAGTATTGATGCAAAGTGAACGATCAAGTTTTGGTTCGGCTCAAGGGGGTTTCAAAGTCATTTGACGGTGAGCCCGTTTTACGTGCCATTAACCTGGATATCCATGATAAGGAGTTTGTAACTCTGTTGGGGCCTTCCGGTTGCGGAAAGACCACCACGCTTCGTATTATTGGCGGCTTTGTGTCTCCCGATTCGGGTGATGTTGAGTTCGCAGGTCAACGTATCAATGACGTCCCCGCATATAAGAGACACGTCAACACCGTATTTCAACGATACGCCCTATTTCCTCATCTGAACGTTTATGAGAATATTGCGTTCGGTCTTAAAGTACAAAAGGTTAAAAAGGATGAAATCGAACGTCGTGTCAAGGAAATGCTTGAGCTTGTTAATCTCAAGGGCTTTGAAAAGCGTCATGTTGTCAATCTGTCGGGTGGTCAGCAACAGCGTGTGGCTATTGCCCGCGCATTGATCAACCGTCCCAAGCTTCTTTTGTTGGACGAGCCTCTCGGTGCACTTGATCTCAAGCTGCGTAAGGATATGCAAAAGGAGCTCAAGAATATTCAACGTGAGACAGGCATTACCTTTATTTACGTTACGCACGATCAAGAGGAAGCACTCTCCATGTCCGATACTGTAGTTGTTATGGCTGACGGTGCGATCCAGCAGATCGGTTCTCCCACGGATATATACAACGAACCCGTAAACGCATTCGTAGCCGACTTTATTGGTGAATCCAATATTCTGGATGGCTCCATGCCTTGTGACTATAAGGCGAAGTTTGCCGGTCACGTGTTCGACTGCCTGGACTGCGGCTTTGCTCCTGATGAAAAGGTCGATATTGTCATCCGCCCGGAGGATGTTGACGTCGTCGATGTCAAGGACGGTATGCTGATCGGTACTGTTTCGGGCGTTACGTTTAAGGGCGACTACTACGAGATCATTGTTGACGTACAAGGTTTCAAGTGGATGCTGGAGACTTCTGACTTTGTTGCAGAAGGGCAGACGATCGGTTTACATATTCAGCCTGATGCCATTCACGTTATGAAAAAGTCCGAGTATTCGGGCAAATTCGGAGACTACTCCACCTTCTCTGATGAAATAGACCACCTCTCCGACGTGGTAGACGAGGAGGAATAAGCATGAAGCGTACCGCTAAAGGACCTGCATCGCGTTTGCTCGCGGCACCGCACATTCTCTGGAGTGTGCTGTTTATTCTCATTCCCTTGGCGTTTGTTGCGTTTTATGCGTTTACGGATAACAATCTTCAGTTCACAACCGAACACATCACCGAGTTCTTTACCCCCAAGTATCTCAACGTTTTTCTGCGTTCAGTCAAGCTTGCCGCGATAGCAACAGTGATCTGTCTTTTGATCGGTTATCCTGCCGCATATTTCATATCCCGTACTTCTCCCAGTGCGCAAAAGATTCTTGTGGTGCTGATCATGCTCCCTATGTGGACAAACTTCATCATCCGTACGTATGCGCTTTCCGAGGTTCTTGAGGTACTTAACAACGCCACGGTATTTTTGCTCTCACTATTACCTGAAAATCTTGTTCCCATTCCGCTTGATCCCAAGCCTGATATTTTGATATATAACGAAATTGCTGTTGTGATCGGTATGGTCTATGACTTTCTTCCCTACATGATTTTGCCCATCTATTCCGTTATGGCAAAGCTTGACTACCGTTTGGTAGAAGCTGCGCAAGACCTTGGATGCAACGGATTTGGTGTTTTGCGCAAGGTCATCATGCCGCTGAGTATCCCCGGTGTGCTCTCCGGCTTTACCATGGTATTCGTGCCCTCAATCTCAACATTCTATATTTCAAATCAGTTGGGCGGCATTTTCCTGATCGGTGATATCATTGATTATTATTACTACAATAATAATCATCACTTTGCCGCCGCACTTTCCTTTGTACTGATGCTGATTCTGCTTGCGGGTCTGATCCTGATGAACAGATTTGGTGATACGGAAAAGGAGGGATCACGATGAAAAAGAATTCTTTTTTGGCAAAGTTCTATATGTTCATGGTGTTCTTCTTTCTGTTTGCCCCCATTGTGGTTATGATACTGTTTTCATTTAACGAAGGCAAGAGCACCTCGGTTTTCGAAGGATTTTCGCTTGTATGGTATGGCGAAATGATCAGCAACGATGCTATCCTTGAAGCGGTGCGAAATACGCTTTTGCTTGCGGTAACATCATCTATCATCTCTACCGCACTTGGAACCCTTGCCGCTTATGGTATTAACAAAATGCGCTCCTCAGGTATGCGCACTACGCTGATGACCATTACGCAGATCCCCATGATCAACCCCGAAATCATCACCGGCTTCTCGTTCACGCTGTTGTTCGTCTTTGTCGGTCTGATTCTGCACGTTTCCGAAACTTTCAGCTTTTGGACAATGCTGATCGCCCACGTGACCTTCTCATTGCCTTACGTCATGCTGCAGATCATGCCCAAGCTCAAGCAGATGGACAAGTCCCTGCCCGAGGCAGCAATGGATCTTGGATGCAATCCCGTGCAGTCGTTTTTCAAGGTAGAATTGCCTGAGATCATGCCTGGTATTATAACAGGATTGATCATGGCGTTCACACTCTCTCTTGATGACTTTGTTATATCTTATTTCACAAAGGGTTCCGGCTTTACCACCCTGCCCATCTTGATCTATGGCGAAGTCAGAAAATCTGTCAAGCCCGATATTTACGCGCTGGCGACGGTTATTTTTGTAACCGTTCTGATATTCCTGATCCTGTTTAACATGCTCAGTACAGATGAGGACGCCAAAGCAAAGCGTCAACAGCAAAAAGAGCGTACACGCGCACGCAGAGCACGTGCTAAGGAGGAGATGAAATGATGAAAAAAGCATCGATTCTTTCTCTGCTTCTTACTGCAATTCTGCTTCTTCCTTGTCTCTCTTCTCTCAGTAGTTGCGACAGCAGATATGACGTTGTGCTCAACGTATATAACTGGGGGGAGTACATCTCGGATGGCTCTTTTGATTCACTTGACACCAATGAGGCGTTTGAAAAGTGGTACTATCAGGAATATAACATTCGCGTTAAGGTCAATTATGATACGTATGACTCAAATGAGAGCCTTCGTGCCAAGCTTGAGTCGGGTTCAGCCAACTACGACGTGATCATTCCCTCAGACTATATGATCGATTATTTCATCGAAAACGATATGCTGCTGGAACTCAATTTCGACAACATTCCCAATTTCGAAAAGAACATTCCGGAGCAGTTCCGCAATCTGTTCTACGATCCCGAAAACAAATTTACGGTTCCGTATACCTACGGTATGGTTGGCATCGTGTATGACGTGAACATTGTTGATGAAAATGATATCGGTTCTTGGGATCTGATGTGGAATCCCGATTATGCGAAGCAGATTTTGCAGTTTGACAATTCACGTGACGCGTTCGGCACGGCAATGTACAAGCTGGGACTGAGCGTAAATTCCAAGAATACTGCAGATTGGGACCTTGCGTTCGCTGAGCTTTCCGATCAAAAACCGGTACTGAAAAGATACGTTATGGACCAGGTGTTTAACATGATGGAATCCGGCGACGCTGCCATTGCGGCTTACTACGCTGGCGACTGCATTACTATGATGGAAAACGCTTCCTCCAACGTTTCGCTTGATTTCTTCTATCCCAGAGATAACCAAGGCAATATTTGCACCAATCTGTTTATGGATGCCATGTGTATCCCTACTTGCGCAAAGAACAAGGAAATTGCTGAGGCTTATATCAATTTTATGCTCAGTACAGACGTTGTAATCGACGGTGAGCCCTGTGACGTTGCAAGAGCAAATGCGGAGTATATCTACTATGCAACGCCTAACAGCGCAGTTTATGATAATCCCGAATATCAGGAATCTCTTGGTAAGGGTGACGAGGAATTTGATTATTATACAATGCTCTACCCCACAGGCTTTGATTTTGCCGCATCTTATGAAAAATTTGCGTATGCGAATTTGGACCAAGATATGCTTGCTTACATTTCTGACCTGTGGTTGGATCTGAAACTGCAATAAAACGAGAGCCGCATATGCGGCTCTTTGTTTACGAGGTATTTATGCAAAAAACATTACGTTTATTTGATCAAGACAGCTATATGCAAGTGTTTGACGCGACAGTACTTGCCTGTGATAATGATGGCGTACGCTACGCCGTGATTTTGGACACGACCGCATTTTTCCCTGAAGAGGGTGGGCAGTGCGCGGACAGTGGCACACTCGGGACAGCAAATGTACTTGATGTGCAGGAGCGTGACGGTGTTATCATACACTATACGGATGCTCCTTTATGTATTGGCAAAACCGTCCACGGGCAGCTTGACTTCCCTGCACGTTATCAGCGGATGCAGATTCATTCGGGTGAGCATATTATTTCCGGACTGATGCACCGCAAATACGGATTTCGCAACGTAGGATTCCATCTTGGCAGCGAGATCACAATGGATTTTGACGGCGAGTTGACACGCCAGCAGCTTGATGAGATTGAGGAAGAGGCTAACCGCATCATTTACGCTAATATAGCGATCACGGCAGCTTATCCTTCCCCGGAGGTACTTGCATCGACCGAATACCGCTCAAAGCTTGACCTTACCGAGAATGTTCGATTAGTCACGATCGGAGAATACGACGTTTGTGCTTGCTGCGCTCCTCACGTATCTCGCACAGGAGAGATTGGCTTGATCAAGCTGTTGGATGCGATCCACTATAAGGGAGGTATGCGCATCCATTTTCTTGCGGGCAGCGCGGCTCTTGCGCACTACCGTAATACGTGGACTGACATTGCAACGCTTTCCGCAATGCTCTCGGTCAAGCAGAGTGAGGTAGTCAAGGGCGTGCAAAGGCGTGAAGCTGAAATCGAAAAACGCAGCACGATCATCGCTTCTCTGCGTCGACAGCTGCTTGATTACAAGATCGCTGCACTCGGGCAAACCGAGGGTAATCTATGCATTTTCACAGACGATCCCGATATGCTCTCTTTGCGACTGCTTGTCAATGCGGGTGTAGATAAATGCACGGGTATCTGTGCTGCGTTTTCCGGCAATGATGCGGATGGATATCGCTATATTATGGGTGCGAAAGGCACAGATCTGCGCAGTCTTTCAAAGCAAATAAACGCCGCCCTTGGCGGCAAGGGCGGCGGTAGTGCGCAAATGATCCAAGGCAGCTGCACCGCCAAGGAAAGCGAAATTCGGGCTTATATGAAGTACCTATAAGAGCACGTCGCATACCAGCATATTATGATCAGTGATGCGCGAGGTTGTTGTATCCACCGTGTGCACGTTCTCAACTTGATATCCAAGATACAACACGTTGTCAATGCTTCTGTCGGCATAGGTGCACAGATCCATATTGGCACATCTAAAACGGGGCAGGTATTCTGTAAGCTTAGGGGGATTGGTATTAAAATCCCCACAGCACAGCAGTCTTGCTCCGTTTTTGTCTGCATATTCACATAGAATATCGTAAAGACACAGCATTGTTTCGGTATTGGCTTGCTCGCTTTCAATCGACAGATGTGTGTTGAACAGTGTCACGCGCTGACCTGACACATCAAGCACTACGTATCCGCAAGACGTACCCTGTTTTGCAATATTAACTGCAAAATTCCGCGTATGCGCCTCGATAATAGGATAGCGCGACAGAATAGCCGTACCGTATTCACCACCTTGAAAATCACGGATCTTGATAAAATATGCATATTCATACCCTGCAATTGTTGCAAGCTCACGGAGCATATCTACGTTGTCCGAACGTGCTGCACCGCGGTCTACCTCCTGTAGGCACACTGCATCAGCACTAACATCTGAAATGCTGCGCGCCAAAAGCTCTAAATTCTCTCTTGTATATTGCCCATGCAAAAAATGCGATGAGCAAATATTATAGCTGGCCAACTTAAAAGATTGCATTAAATCCCCCCTTTTGTTATATTGTATCACAAAATCACCTATTGGTAAAGGGGTATAGTATATTTTCGCACATCGAAACTTGACACCGTTCACACGACATGATATAATCAATATAAGTAAACCCGACGGAGGTATGATATGAAGCAATATTTGCTTGCTATGGATCAGGGCACAACCAGTTGCCGTGCAATTATCTTTTCATCTCAGGGCGATATGATTGCAACAGCACAAAAGGAATTTTCACAGATTTTCCCCGCCGACGGCTGGGTGGAGCATGACCCAACTGAGATTTGGGCAACGCAAATTGGTGTAGCGCATGAGGCGTTGGCTAAATCGGGACTTGACGGCACCGATATTGCTGCGATTGGTATCACAAACCAGCGCGAGACCACAGTTGTCTGGGATAAGCATACGGGCAAACCGATCTACAATGCAATCGTTTGGCAATGCAGACGTACTGCTGCTTACTGTGACGAGCTGAAGGCACAGGGTTTTACGGATCGTGTACGCGCAAAAACGGGACTATTGATAGACTCATATTTCTCTGCCACCAAGATCCGCTGGATCTTACAAAATATCCCCGGTGCCATGGAAAAGGCTTTACACGGTGACTTACTATTTGGTACAATCGATACCTGGCTGATCTGGATGCTGACGGGTGGTAAGGTTCACGCCACCGACCCCAGCAATGCAGCCCGTACCATGATCTATAACATACACGATCTTTGTTGGGACCGTGAACTTTTGGAGCTATTCGATATCCCGCAAAGCATGCTCCCCGAGGTGCTTCCCTCCTCCGGCGTGTTCGGCTATACCAAGCCTTCCCTATTTGGCACCGAGGTGCCGATCGCAGGCGTAGCTGGCGATCAGCAGGCTGCTCTTTTCGGCCAATGCTGTTTTGATAATGGCGACGTGAAAAACACGTACGGTACAGGTGGCTTTATGCTGATGAACACAGGAACGACGCCTGTAACCTCGCAAAACGGTCTTGTCACCTCAATTGCGTGGCGTATAGGAGATATCACACAATACGTGCTTGAAGGTTCGGTGTTTGTTTGCGGTGCTGCCGTACAATGGCTGAGAGACGGTCTTGGTATCATCCGTTCCTCGGCAGATACAGAGAAGCTTGCACTCAGCGTGCCTGACAGTGCCGGTGTGTATTTCGTTCCCGCATTTGTCGGTCTGGGTGCACCATACTGGGATGCCTACGCAAGAGGCAGCATTACGGGACTTACCCGAGCAACCACCAAGGCACATATTGTGCGCGCGACTCTGGAGGCAATGGCTTACCAAACAGCAGACGTACTTGCGGTGATGGAGCAAGAAGCAGGCACACAAGTGCAGGCTATCAAGGTTGACGGCGGTGCAAGCGCAAACAAATTTCTGCTGCAATTCCAGGCAGATATTACAGGGAAACAAATCGTGCGACCCGCCTGCATTGAGACAACCGCGTTGGGCGCGGCTTGCCTTGCAGGCTTGGCGGTCGGGATCTATGACTCTACGGATCACATCCGTACAATTTATCGCACGGATGCGCGCTTTGATGCAACATTGCCCGCAGACCAGCGTAGCGAGCTTTATAATGGCTGGAAACGCGCCGTTGAACGAACATTAAGTGAATAAATAACACCAAACCCTCCATACTATGGTAGATACTACCGCGGTATGGAGGGGTTTATGTCGTATTTTTCGTTTGAGAATAAACATAATGTAAATAAGTGTGCCGTGATTGGTTGCTCGGGTGTTGGTGCCACCATCGCACAGGCTCTCTCTCAGAGTTCTGCTTTGGATGCTTTGGTATTGGTTGATTCAGATAAGCGAATCGCAGACTGTCTTGCAGCAGATCTCTGCTGTGCTTTAGATCCGGACGCCTCACTTGATATCTGGTCAGGCGATTACTCAGATGTTGCTAATTGCTTTTTGACTGTGCTTGCTCTTGGGCATACGCACGTTTACGAATCAGCACACGCTGACCTGACAGAACTCAATTTACCCATTATCAGAAAGGCGATTGCGGATATAACTGCTTATAACAGCGAATCGATCATTTTAGTTGTCAGTGAGCCTTGTGAGATCATGACCTATACCGTCTTACGATACGCAGGTCTGCCGCAGAACAAGATCATTGGCATTGGAACGCTACCTCAAACGCTGTATCTTCGCAGATTGTTAGGAAAATATTTTTGTGTTGATGCGTCTCAGATCGATGCAGTTATCCTTGGTCAGTCAGGTGACCGTGGTATTTTTTGCATGGACAATACGCATATTGCCGGAATGTCTCTTGAAAAATATTTGAGTATGTTCGGACGCAACTTTGAAAAATCGGTGATTCAATCTATCTTTGACGATGCTTTGCATACATTTGAACGTGCCGAGTATGCCAAAGGACGCGCTGAATATGCAGTAGCGCGCGCCTGCAAGCTGATAGCAGACTGTGTGCTCAACGATTCCAACACCATCTTGCCCCTTTGTATTGCAACAGACAAATTAGGCGAAATGGCCACGTCGTGCATGAGCATTCCCTGCTTGCTCGGTCGTCACGGCGCGCGTGCGCTTCCCGAATTGTTTATTGCCCCTGCAGAATATGAACTGCTCCGCCGCAGTTCTGCGCGATTGCATACACAGATTCTCGATACAGAGCAGCTCTTGTCTCGAAAATATGAATAACGTAAAAAGGGTGCTTTTAAAGCACCCTTTTTACGTTTGACCCGGTCAGAAATCAGTCTGCGTAAACGCTGACCTGCTTCTTGTCCTTAGTCTTGTGTTCAAATTTTACCTTGCCGTCGATCAACGCGTACAGAGTGTGGTCAGTGCCCATGCCGACATTGTTGCCTGCATGAATAGCGGTTCCTCTCTGTCTTACGATGATGTTGCCGGCAATAACTGCCTGACCGTCAGCCTTCTTAACGCCAAGGCGCTTAGACTCACTGTCACGACCGTTCTTCGTAGAGCCGACACCCTTTTTATGAGCAAAGAACTGTAAACTAAGTCTCAACATGATCTTACCTCCATCTAATTTTGCGATCCCAATCCTCGGGGATTCTGAATTTGAAAAGTTACGCGTTTTGCGACTCGTACGGTCTGTCTTCTACAGATACATCCAGATAATCGTAATACTCCTCGATCATATCTTCAATCTGCTTATAATAAGCCATGAATATGCCCGATACAGCATAACGCTTGTAATCGTCCTCCTCATATTCGGGGAGAGCCGACTTGGACCTGACTGTGATTTTGGTAGTAGTCTCATCGATCTGATAGTCGATGTGAGACGCATACGCAACTTCAACAGTATTGATAATGAGCATAGTCATTGCCGACAGTGCCGCGCAAATGATATCATCGCCCTCTTGTCCGTAACCTGTGTGTCCCTGTTCTTCAAAGCCGTAAAAAATGCCGTCGCTTCTGAAAAATACCAGCTTGGTCATAAAAACCGAAAATTAAGCCTCGATCTTAGTGATCTGAACCTTAGTATAAGGCTGTCTGTGACCGATCTTCTTCTTTTCGTTTTTCTTGGGCTTGTACTTCATAACGTAAATCTTCTTGTTCTTACCGTTCTTAAGCACAGTAGCGGTTACCTTAGCGCCTTCAACGGTGGGAACGCCTGCCTTAAAGCCTGCGTCGGTAGAAACTGCAACGACCTTATCAAAAACGATCTCGCTGCCTTCCTCAACATTGAGCTTCTCGACATAGATGATGTCCTGCTCGAGTACCTTGTACTGCTTTCCGCCGGTTTCAATTACTGCAAACACGAAAAGCACCTCTCTTTCATTATAGTCTCGCTAAAGTTCGGCGATGCAACCATTTACTTGCAAATGTTTGCATACTTAAAAAGCCTATTTTATGCGGCAATATATTTTAGCATACTACGATATTTTTGTCAAGTGTTTTTTTGAAAGTTTTTCACAATTATTTGATATTTTTTTCGTACAAAATGACATAGAATATTATTTCATGCGATTTTTGAAATTATTTATTGTGTTTCGACCTTTTTCTCTTGACGAATACAGGATAATATCGTATAATTACATCATGATTACCAGTAATTACCATTTTGGAGTGTGACTATGTCAAATAAATCAGAACAATATCCAAAAAACATTCATTCTGCTTTTACAGGATTTCGCCGTGAAAACCTGCTTTCCTGTTACGGTGCGCTTTGTGAAAACACCGCTATGACGCGCTCAGAACTTGCAACAGCAACCGATCTTTCGATCATGACCACCGGGAAGATCGCAGATGCCATGATTGACTGCGACTTACTGGTCGAGGAAAAGCATCCTTGTGCCGGCGCGGGACGCAGACCCGGCTTATTGCGTTTTGTAGAGAAGCCACTGTTTCTTATCCTTGATGTCAGCAGTCGGCGCTTTACCGCACACGTACTCTCCCCTTCTATGAAATTCAAGGAGATTTGTGTACATGATTATAATGATATTTTTCCGTTTGATGATAATCTCTTGATCTTTCTGAACGCGGTTCGCAGAGGATGTAATACTGCAAAGGAAATACTGCCCTATATTTCTGTTATTACTGCGCCACAGGACGATAAACGTCAATGTATCACGCGTTCACTTCCCGTATCTCCGCGCTCCGAGCAGCATTTGCTTGACTATATTACCAAGATTTTGCGACGCGAATGCGACATTGCACTCGACGAAATTACAGCTGCACAATTTTATTTCAATTCTCTTTTGGAATACAAGAATGCAGAATGCGGCGCATTTATCAGTCTGTCTGACATGATCTACGCTGCAGTTTGGATGCGCGGTAATCTGATCAATCCTCGCATATGTCGTATCGGTGAGCTGATGATGCCGGACCACAAGCGCGTTGCAGACGCACTGGCAGACGCGCTTTGCACCGAGGAGGCGGTAATGCCTACAGCATACGCCATCAGCAGTCTTGAGACCTTCTTTACACCCGATCACGTAGTACTTGAATCTAACAGGTTTCGCATTGACGAACTGTTTTTGGAGGGAGTATACAAGGCTCTTGCGCCCATTCTGCCCACGAACAGTCGTATCATTCCTCTGCACAAAGCTGATGCGCAACCGAGTGCTGCAGTTTGCGGTTGTGCTGCAGAGTTGCGCAGAAAATGGTTTTATGACCTGACGGGACTGGGATAATTTTTCACAGAGGTATTGCTTTTTTTGAATTATTGTGGTATAATCTTCACTGTTATACCAAGCCTCCATAGTTAAATGGATATAATAAACCCCTCCTAAGGGTTAGTTATGGGTTCGATTCCCGTTGGGGGTGCCAAAAATAGCCGCCCGCTTTGGCGTGATACTCTTAACGGAGTATCACGCCAGTTCTATTCGCGCCTGCGGCGAGTTCTATTGCTTTGCAGTGATATTCGGCATATGCCGAGTGGTATTCGCTTCGCGAGTTTTAGGGCGAATAGAATATCACTGAAGCCGTAAGGCTTCAATATCACTTTTGCGAGCAAAAATATCACTCTTTGCGAAGTCGGATCGTAGCCATGTCGTTCTGTGTGCCAAGGAGTTGTCCTAATATGTCCTAAGACCGCTTGGCCTCCGACTTCCGAGTGGTATTCGCTTCGCGAGTTTTAGGGCGAATAGAATATCACTGAAGCCGTAAGGCTTCAATATCACTTTTGCGAGCAAAAATATCACTC
>JAZNBA010000009.1:0-8389 GCA_045586785.1 Eubacteriales bacterium
TGAATAACGGCGTAAAGGAGATAAGCGGAAATACCGTCGTTTTGCAAAACGGCGAGATTACTGCCAAGTCGGAGGCCAAGCGGTCTTAGGAAGACAACATATTAGGACAACTCCTTGGCTCACAGAACGACATGGCTACGATCCGACTTTGAATAACGGCGTAAAGGAGATAAGCGGAAATACCGTCGTTTTGCAAAACGGCGAGATTACTGCCGATATGATCATACTGTCGGTGGGTGTCCGTCCCGAAACAGCTATTGCAAAGGACTGCGGAATAGAACTCAACCCACGCGGAAGCATTGTCGTTAACAACAAAATGCAGACCAATATTCCCGATATTTACGCCGTAGGCGATGCGGTTGAGGTGGAGGATTTCATCACAAAGAAGCCAGCCTTTATTCCCCTTGCAGGGCCTGCCAATAAGCAGGGCAGAATTGCCGCCGATAATATCGCGGGATACGAGAGCATTTACACAGGCACGCAAGGTTCGGCGGTGCTTAAACTCTTTGATATGACGGTTGCCACCACGGGACTTAACGAAAAGATGGCCAGGTTGGCAGGCATTGATTACGATAAGACCTACACCTATTCGGCATCCCATGCCACCTATTATCCGGGAGCGGCACAGATGTCGGTCAAAGCGCTGTGGGATAAGAAAACACTGAAGATTATCGGTGCGCAGATCGTTGGCTTTGACGGCGTGGACAAGCGTATGGACGTGCTTGCCACCGCCATCCGTTTCGGCGCGAAGATCACCGACCTTACCACCCTTGAGCTTTGCTACGCACCGCCTTTCGGCAGTGCAAAAGACCCCGTCAATATGCTGGGCTTCGTTGCCGAAAATATCGTCAGCGGAAAACTCAAGCAGTTCTTCTGGCACGACGTGGAAAACCTTCCCCGTGACGGTAGCGTCTTCCTGCTCGACACCCGCACACCGTTTGAGGTGATGCAAGGCAAGATAGATGGCTTTGTCAATATTCCGCTCGTCTCCCTGCGGCAAAGAATAAATGAAATCCCGAAAGACAGACCTGTCTACGTTCATTGTCATTCGGGACTCCGTTCCTACCTTGCTTGCCGTATTCTCACGGGCAACGGCTACGACTGCTATAACCTGGCAGGCGGCTGGCGGCTCTATGAATCGGTCATCAACGAGCGCACCGTCCCCGAATACTCTTGTAAAGACTGCAAATAAATATTGCCATAAGAAAAGCCGATGAGAAATCAAACGATTCCTCATCGGCTTTGTCATTTCTGCGGGTGCGGCTCGGTGCATTATTACGATGAGATCGGTTTGCTCAAGCCAAGCTTTGCAACCATAGGGAATAGAGCTTGTTTACAAGGTGTTTATATAATTCGTTAGAGATTCCGAGTCGATTTTTGGGGGTTCTTCAAAATAGGTCAATAGCCGAATCAAAAAATCCCCTAACATGCGAGGGTTATTATCTAACAGATCATCAACTTTTACGTTGAAATCGGCTTCGCATTGCGTGCGGTTGTCGCAATCGAACCGGAATATTTTATCGTGCGCTGTATGATAAAGTGATAACCAGGACTTTTCTAATGTGGGGAACTGTTTTTCCCACTCAATGAAAATTTTAGTTTTATTTTCAAACTCCTCAAAGGTTAAATTGTCCATAGTAATGGTAATATAGTGTTCTCGACATAAAGTTTCTATCATAGAGAAGGTGAAGGCAATTAAACCACTCTCTTTTACATCGACACGAATCTTGATGACTTCATCCAAACAACCATATGTGAATTGACGAGTCTCCTTTTTGAGAACTCGTTGTATACCGGTAGAAATTGCCAATATATCTTGTGTGGTAATATATTCTCCGCCTCCGGCGCCCCAGCCTTCCCCGTCTTCTTGTCTGTAAGATAGTTCCAGAATGTTAATATTATTCTCTGTATTACGACGGTGATTGTTTCCCCATAAGTCTCGCTTGTCGGGCATAAAACGGATATATTTATCTTCAGATTCTATGGTGAAATGGTCATCTGTGTTCATTTTCATGTCTCCTTTCTTATTGCTACTATCATTATACGCAGAGCAGTGTCCCAAAAAACGGACAATTGTTATACGATAATAGTTGCGCTTTGTAAACACAATGACACTTTTGGGTTTTAAGAGTGTCATTGTGAATTGCGAGGTAATGAAAAAACGGTTTTCAAATGCTGAACGAGCAAAGAATTCAAGAATTACGATGACACTTTAATGGATGCTACAAAGCCGAACAGCCTTGTGTTATAAGGCTTTTTGCAAAAAGAACAAGCACGTTAGTTACAACTGATCTTGTATCAAAACTATCGTGCTTGTTTGGTCGGAGTGACAGGGATCGAACCTGCGGCCTGATGGTCCCAAATATATAATAGAATATTTTTTGTGCCATTTCAAGCAGTTTGTAGCCCTTTCGTCTGGAAATCACTCGCTCTTTGAGCCTCTTGTCTCCACTGTTTCCATGTGCTCCGAAACTGACTGTGGGATGGTATGTGGTCGTAAAAATACTCCCCGAACAAGAAATTTGCTCGGGGAGTTTGCTGTTGGTGGTATGTTAACTCTGATTCGGCAAAAAGTCAAGTCTTTTCTACCGTCAAAATTTGAGCCACAGTAGACAAAGAATAAAACCTCGGCGAAGAAAATGCGGTATAACATAAATGCAAACTTTTTATAACATCTGTCCAAAAACCTCTATACATTTTGCTGTTAATAGCAGAACTAAACAACCTAGGCAAATACCGAGTATAATGCTTTTTTTGTTACAGAATTTGTGTAATTTTGGATTAAAATATAACTCGTCGTTTGATTTGCAAGAAATCTCTTGCTTTACAAGGAGGTTTTCTTTTTGGTTTTCTATGGCAGACAAATACTGATTGGCAATTACAGAAAGATGCATTTTGGGAGCTGTTATTGTAATCTCTTCAAAATATGTTTTTGCTTCCACGACATTGCCCATTTTATAGAGCGCAACTGCTGCATAAAACATTCCATATACTTTGCTAAGATTATCTGTTTTTATAGGCGCAATCTTAAAGTTTATATTTGTATGGGTATAGGACGAAAAACAGTTTGCGTATTGCCCGTCTAAAAAGGAACGATAATAAGACATGAGTGGATATTTTTTTCAATGCTTTGATTATATTTAAGCGTTTGGACGCATGTATCAAAATCATCACATACCCGCCTAAGACTTTTCATGTCTCCAAGTTCAAAATACGCATTTGCAAGGAAAAATAAATAGGCACATGTACGCCTCGCCGATTTCGATTTTTTAACTGTTTGCAGACAAATATTTATTGCGGTCTGATAATCACCAATTCCAATAGCGGCATAAATTTGGTAAATCAGTGGAAGCGCAAAGTATTTGTTTTTGGCTATGATATCTTGAAATTCTTTGGGATCTAAATCTCGTGACAACACAACGAAAATATATTTATAAGCCAAAAATTTAATGACCAACTTCATTAAACAGGCGAGAATTACGCCGAAAAGAAGGCTTGCCCAAACGTTGTTGAACAATATAAAGAAAGAATAGTATAGCAGTAACGAAACAGTCACTATTATGAAAAAAAGACGATTGACTTTACCGAGTTTTTTTCGCTGTTATTCTTTCCCATAACAATTCTCCTGTACAAAAAAGTCGCTTGCTTGCTGAAACACAAGGGGACGGTTCTCTTGTGTTCCGTCGTACTCCGTCGCGGTCTGCACCAAGCCGTCCTTACAGATATAACTATACTCCTTCCTCGTCAAAAAGTCAACAGAAAGCAAGCCCCGCCTTGCGGGCGCAAGGTGGGGCTGGATAGTTGTTTTGGGGGTAGTGAGTCATTCTTGCCAACACAAGAGAACTGTCCCCTCATGTTCGCGGCATTTGCGAAAGTTGCGGTAAGATCTTCTTCAAAAACGGAAACCGTCAAAAATACTGCGATGACCCGGAATGCAAAAAAGAGCGTAACCGCCGTAAATCCAGAACAGCTTATTTGAAAAAGCTGAAAGAACAAAAGTAATAAAATACCCTTTGTCTTGAGATAGCCGCTCTCAACGACAAAGGGTATTTTCTCCTTTTAATTTATGATTCTGCCGTCACCCTTCTGAAAGAATGAGTGATGTAATAGATATTAATTATAAAATACTTTCTGCCGACTTTACAGCAGCATCAATTAACACGTCGCCGCTTTCTTTTATAAAATGGCTACCCTGACAAAGCTGTGTAGGATAAGCTAACGTGCCGAAAAGCTCGGGCACGGGGAAATAGCCTGCTTGGGTACAGCTGAGCTCAGCTAAAATCACCTTATAATCCTTAAATTTTTCACGAAGCTTATCTTCATACTGATGATAAATTTCTCCGGGCAAAGCGAAAATTAAAAGCTTGCCTATATTGATTATTTTGTAAGGGAGAATTTCTGTGGGCTTTTTATTCTCCATTTTCTTTTCAAAATCGAGTAGCAGCCACAAAATCTTCTTCTGAAGCATTATCCTGTTATCGAGCTCCTTAATTTCACCAGAAACAACCTTTTCTGCGAAATCAATTTGCTCTTTTGTAGCTCTTCTTACAGTAAGCTCTACGGAGTCTGCCTTAACTTTTATGGGTGCATCCTCAATTTTCACGCTTTCTAATACTGTTTTCTCTACTTCTTTAGCTAATTTTTCGCCTATAAAGCGGTAATCGGGAGTGTTTTTACCGATTTTATCCATGTGATTTATATCACCGCAGGCTCCGGGAACGTAAATTGAGATAAAGCTTTCACCGTATACTTTTTTAAGTTCATACGATAATATACTTGAATAGTCGCCGCTGTATTTACGTCCGCCAACGCAGTCCTGATGGCAGGCATACTCCGTTACAGCACCGATAACTTTTCCGTTTTCATCTTTAAAAGATATAACGGGCACGAAATCATTTACGTTTGAATAGGATTTTACCAATTTAAGTACCGATGCAGGATTGGTACAAATTGAGCCATCCTCCAGAATATAGTCGCGGTTAAAGCATAAGCCTTCTGCTTTGCCAGTGCCAAAATAAATATCGCATTTTCTTGCTTTATTATTGGCGCAGATAGCAGTATCGGAAGCCATAAAAACCAATTCTTCCATAAACTTTTCGTCGCGTTTTGAAACGGGGTCACCCGAAGGCACACCCAAATGAGTATGAGTTGCCGTAACGCTTACATTTTCCTTCGGGATATTTGTAAAATAGCTTACTCTTTCTGAAACTTTCTTGCAAAAATCTTCATCAAGTTCCAATGCATCTATAACTACCATTGCCGCAGAGTTTTCACTCGCAAGAATTTCTGCACTATCTTTAAAAACCACTGCCTTACAGTAAAGCTTATCGAGAACACCTTCACTGAGCCTTTCGTCGTAATAACCCGGCATATCGCAGCCAATCGGGGGCGTTATATCTCTTTCGTGTAAACCTACGTACATAAAAATTCCTCCTAAATCAAATTAAATTAATCTACAAGTCTGTGCATCACTTTGTTTGCGGAATAGTGATCGTAATTTGCTTCCATATATATTTCTTTTTCGGAGAAAGCATCGTTCCAGATATTGAATTTTTCTATTGCTTTCTCTTAAACACAAAGGGACGGTTCTCTTGTGTTTCTTTTAATTGTTCAACAATATCAGAATTTATTCATCCCTCCTTGTGTTAATTATACTCTTTGACAGCCAAAATGTCAAGCAAAAAAATCAAGACGGTGATTTAATACTTTATCTCAAAATTCGTTCCCGTGATCCCCGCGACAGCGCCCTGTTTAATTTTGGCTTCGTTCTCTACGTGAGCCAGCAACCACTTATTCTTAGCCGTGACCCGCTTGTCCGCCAAAGGCTTCTCCAGCGCTGTATTGGTGCCAACAGGCAGGCACACCACACTACGGAAACCGGCATCCTCCACCTGACAAGGGCAAAAGTGCAACGTGGTGGAAAACACCTCGGCAACCGTCCCCTTGGGCATATAAAACGCCTTGAACAACGAGGAATCGATGGTATTCTCCTTGATGTCCCAAATGTGCCCCAAAATAAGAATCATATCCGTCACGGCAATGTTCACCTCGCTGCAAGTGTGCCATTCGGTAGCATTCATCCAATGGCTTTGCCCATAGCAATAGCCAATCTGCGTAGGCAACGTACCAAAACACTCATCCTGTATTTGCTGTGCAACAGGGAGAGCCTCAAAGGCCTCTACCGAGGGCGTATAAACAATGCCGGAGGGCATTTCAAAACCTTCAGCGACCTTGATAATTTCATCCGTATTTATATGGCGGAGCGTTCTGCCATAGGTTGAAAATTCCTCATCAAACACCGAAAACACAGCGATCTCCGGGTTCTTGCTTTGCAATTCTTTTACCATATATTCACCTGCTTTTAAGATTACAAAAATAAATAGAAAAACAGCGGAATCAAGCCAATCGCCAGCACGTTGGATATACACGCCATACCAGCTCCCAGTGAGCACTCCTTCCCCGCAGAAATGGGGAAAATCACGGTGTTTAGACCCGTAGGCATCGTGTGTACCGCCACAATCGTCAAAAGGATTTCCGGCGAGAAATGTAACGCCTTTGCCGATAGAATGAACAGCAACGGCAACACCACCATCCGCATCAGTACTACCTTGTAAATCAGAAGATTGCTCACGATTTTTTTTATATCAAATTGGGCAATCACACAACCCGTGAGGAGCATCGCAACGGGAGACAGGCAATTACTGCAGCCGGTAATCACCTCATTGGCCAGATGCGGCAAGGTGATTTGGGTTAAACCGACCACCATACCAACCACCATAGCAATGACCTGCGGATTCAAAAAAGACTTTAGGGAAAAGGTGTCCTTATCCATCAACATGCGATAGTCCTTCTGCACCTCTGCCAGATCCAGCGGACCGGGAATGCGGTTGCCCAAGCCGGCGGAGGTGTCCCACGCCAAAGCTACCCCATCCATCTCCTTAACGGGCCCCAGCTGTGCACCCATACCGACGGTGAAACCGCGGTTTTGACAGTACAGCTTAACCTCCGGAGGGATTACAGCACGAATATGTTGCGCTAAATCCACCAACGCCGCCGCCATATCCACCTTACCGCTGGTCGCCGTCAAGTTACGGGCAATGAACACCGCATCGCCGTCGTACAAGCTGAACTTATCCAGAATGTTATCCAGACGGGCAAAGGAAGCCTCCCGCATCTCGGGATATTCCCGTTCAAACCGCAGATCGGGATAGTTGTTGAGCAGGCGAGTGAAGTCCACCGATAGCTTGATGCCGTAGCGATGCAGCCACGCTGCCTCCTCGGTCAGATATTTTTTATCCATCCGCTCCAGATACAGAGCGTCCACCAGCAAAGTGTCAAAATACTGCTGAAAGGTGGGGTTCTCAATCAGGAAATCCCGAATACCGACGGCGCTCATTGGCATTCTCACACCTACCTTGCGGGGGTTAGCGGCAGGCACGCTTTCCGCCTGTAACTCCAAGGGGTCGCACAGAGCGACCTCATACATCACCACGTCACCGGCAGCAATGGTATAGGCACCCTCGCCCACCACGGCAGCAGCGTCCACCTCCACGCAGGCGGGATAATACCCCACCGCGTCCTGCACATCGTCCTCAATGAGGATCGGTTTGATAGCGACAATCTCCGCCTGTGCCCCCACCACATCGTAGCGGCGAGCGGTATAAGAGTTGTTGGACACCTGCAACAGCAGGGTCTTTTCGTCTTTGACATTGACGATATACTGTAGCGCCTCATCGGTAGGCTTCACCAGCGTATAGCTATCCAGACAGTCACCCAGATAAGCCTCCACAAAGGGACTCCACACGTAGGCCTGCGGAATGCTGGTATCCACCACCTTGCCCACGGCGGGGCGGATATCCTTCTCCTCCAGACCCGTCTCTGCCAGAATCACCGTCACCCTACCGTCACCGTGGGTGGTGGTAATGATGGCGGGCTTGCCCTCTACCGTTGCCTCCACCACCGCATCCTCGGTGGGAAGCACATCTAACAATGTCAGATTGGTCACGGGATATTCTTTATCGCCGTAGACGGCGGAACCGCTGACCGTTTCCTCGCCACCCGCCATCTGAATGCCAAAGTAGGCCATCTGCTTGGTGGCGTTTTTCGCCTGCAGGACGGTAGGAGCCCACAGCACCACGTGCCCGCCGTTATCTACGAAACGGCGCACCTTATCCTGCACCTCTACTGTGAAGGCAGTATCGTTCACCAGCACCAGCAGGCGATACTGGTTGAGGATCGCCCCATCCGCATCCGAAAGCAAGACGTCTGTCATCTCGCCGTAACGGGTACTGCACAGCAAACCGGTCTCATCGTGGTAAAGACCCGAATCCTCATAACGGGGAAACAGCATCTCCAGAAATGCGTGGGACTGGAAATCGCCGTTATTATA